>JABCOE020000015.1 GCA_013333795.2 Candidatus Saccharimonadota bacterium
CGGTCGCTATTACATCCATATTAGCTGCGCCATAAAAGGCAGCTGATAACGATCTCCATTTATTCTTCCCCCACTGATCAATAGAAATCATCTTCAGTTTATCGCCGCTGTTATTGAGATAAAACTCTGGAAACACACCTCCGATACGAATCGTATATACGCCAGGCGTAGCGTAGCTGCAAGTATAAGATCCGGTCTGAGCGGTTGCTTCGACCGTACCATCATTATTGCAATCAATAGTATAATTATATCCGTTTCCCCTCGTCGGAATAACAAATCGGGTGTCCGACGCCCCTGGCTTACGGGTATCAACGGTAAATACGAAATCTGTGTCGTTGATGGCATCAGCGGCAGCCTTTGGTGAATATAACGTTGGCGCAACAAACACCGCCAAAACACCAAAAATCGCAGCTAGCGTTTTTAACTGCAATCTAGATTTCTGTACTTTTGTTATTTTATCAAACATATTCACTGACTATAGTATACTTATACATTAGCTTTTTGACAATGTTTTATTATGACAAATTAGAGAGGAACATTTCACTCGCCAAAATACATCAAATATTCACACAATTAAATATCCGTACTAATCAAGAGTACGTCAAGAAAATGGCTGACATCGGTCTAGTAATTTAACGAAGTATCACCCAAGACTAGTTTGCATATACAATTTCTGCTACCACCGCAACTCTACCGCCCGTGTCGCCAGATGAATGTGAAAAATAGTTCGGATCATCTGCGGTATCAATTGGCGAAATGAAAATGTTATCACCAGGAACGCCCGCCCGGATAGCCAACGAACGATTGAACCCTTGCAGATCCAGATAAATTCCATCAGCCGTTTGACGGCAGAAATTTTGCCAATTCGTATCATTTGCATGATTAAAATAATCCATACGATAATTTTTCTGCGTGATGCTTGGCGACATCCAAATTTGTAAATCTTTTGCCTGGCTACCCCGCTCGACAAAATACCAAACTGCCCGAGACATTAACTGCACAACCGTCGAATGCCGACCCAGATGCGCCAGCATGAGGGCGCGGCGTTTTGAATCGTATATAACCGTGGCGATACAGTCCGCCACTGGCAGGAACAATCCTACACCAGCCATTTCGGTATATAGTGCGTCAGCAAAAATCCCCTCGTTGTTGTGTTTAACCGTGTCAGCTTCAGTGATTTCGGCAATATTATCAAAAGTTTGCGCCCGATCATATGAAATCACGTGATAAACAACGTCGTCATACTTAACACCAATCTGATTGCAAAACCGCCGCCGATTATTCACTATCTCAGCTACGTGGCGACCGCGAATACGATTGAGCATAGTGCCGGCGTCTTTCGACGAAACCGCAACCAACAGATCAGGCGGAAAGCAGACGGGCTGATCTGCCGCAATCATCGCGCCCGCCATTCTTTGAGCAGCCGCTGCCAATCATCAATCGCCAAATCTTCAGCACGGACATCGGGTGAAATGCTAGCCTTTTTTAGCAACTGTTCGGCGCTAGCTTTACTGACGCCCAGTCCGCCGCTCAAGCTGGAACGCAGTTTTTTACGCTTGGCCGAAAAACCGGCTTTGATAACACGGAAAAAGTCTTTTTGGTATTCAGAATCGACTAGTGATTCGGTGCGAGTTCTCAATACCACCACTTGCGAATCAACTTTTGGCGGCGGCGTGAAGAACTGCCGCGGCACCTCAATATCGAGTTCTGCCTCCGCAAATAGCTGCGCGCTAACCGCCAAAATACTCATCTCGCCAGGCTCCGCCGCGATACGCTCGGCGACTTCTTTTTGCACCAGCAGCACCGCTAAGCTCGGCTTATTCTCCGCCGTCATCAGCTTTTCAACAATTTTGCTGGTGATATAGTATGGCACATTGGCGACTACTTTATAGCCCTTCGGCAACTGATTCAAATCAAACTGCAAAATATCTTCATTGATTACTTCCAGATTTTTGCCAGGAAATTGCCCCGGTAACTTGCGCGCCAAATCCCCATCAAACTCCACCGCCACTACGCGCTGAGCTCGCGCCAACAACCGGCTGGTCAATGTGCCAAGTCCTGGCCCAATTTCCAAAACTACATCATCCTTACCAAGTTCCGCCGCCTCGGCAATTTCCGCCAAAATTTCTGGGTCGCACAGCCAGTGCTGGCCTAATTCTTTTTTCGGCCCACGCGCTGACGCCATCTAACGCCCGTCCCCGTTCGTCCAATCAGTCGCCAGGTCAAACCCATGCGGATGCCGGGCCGCAAAACCGCCAGTATCATACACCTTTCCAGGACCCATGCTGGTTTCCACCCCCGAGCAGCGCGGATAATTACCGTAATTTGCCGCTACCAAAATATAACCGTCCTTATCCACCTTGGCGCCGTCCGCCCGCACCGTGTAGCCACCGCCGCCGCACGCATTGATGACAACATTCATTGGCAGGTCATAGTAAGTTTCGCGGTGTGCCACACCCTTGGAATCGGTAAATATTTGCGCACCCTTGCCTTTGGTCAGCGGATTTTTAGGCTTGGTGCCGATCACTTCGATCTGCTTTTTAGGCTGCTTGATAATTTCGCTAGAAATTTGCTGACGGCTAATTTCATCACCATCGCGCGCTTCAACTTTATAAGTCAATTTGCGCAGCCCTTTAGCTCCCGCCTGCTTTACCTGGCGATAACCAAGAGGCTGGCTGTCGTCGCGTATTTGCTCAACCGGGAAATCAATTTCTTCCTCGGCAGTTACAGTACGCCTAGTTGCCCGCGTAATCCTCATCAGCAAGCTCGACCCATCCAAAGCGACATCCTCTGGCGGCGTAAATCGAACTTTATCCTCGCGATACAAAACAATCCCCGCAGCTTGCGCAATCTGTGTTGGCGTCTGCGCTGCCGTATTGACTCGCATGCGGCGAGCACCTTCGACTATCGTTATCGTCCGCGCCCGATAAATATTTATTTTGAAGCCATTGTTGGTAATCGGTGTATCCAGACCAGGTTCGACAATATCATGCTGTTTATCCAATCTTGCGCCGAATTCTTCTAGCGCTTTCTGCACTGTCGATGCCTTAGTGATTATCGATTGCTCCCGGCCACCGTCGTAAATGGTGATTATATGACTAGATGGTTGTGCTTTAATCGCAGCTGGACTATCTGCCGCCGCGGTATTCGCGAAAAACGATAACATACCAGTACTAGAGATTGCCAAGACCGCACCAAAAACACAACAGCAAATACGTTGATAATATCGATTTAAGCTCATTTTATTCAAAATCACCCACTGTATCTTTTATATTATAACAAATTATGCGTCGAATGTCAATCAGTAACTACCGATATATATCCTGTAATCCCATTTTAATTTTACAAGACGGCCAAGGTTGCCAACCCCTCCTCTTATAAGTCTCCCATGCTTTCTGATCTTGGACATCAGCCGGAGCTTGAGCAGGATTATTGTAGCCTCCGAAATTACCCCATGTACTCTTATCAAATTGATACGCACCATAATAACCGTTACCTGTATCTGATGTATAACTACCCTCGCAGCTACGCAAACGCGCCAAAGCTTCAGCGAAACTGCCATTAAACGTAGCTGAAGTTTTAGCACCAATAATTTCTACCTGCTTAACTGGCTGCTGAATAATGTTGCTATTGATCTCGCGGCGTGATACTTCAACGCCGTTTTGGACGTTAATCTCATACGTAACTGTACGCTTACCGTTAACCCCTTTGGTTTGAATTTCTTTGTATCCTTTATCGCGATTAACATCTTTGATTTGTTCAGTCTCAAACTGTATATCTTCGTCAACGGTAACTGTCTGCGTACCGTTACGATACAAGCGAACATTCATGCCTCTAGCTATTTTTGTATCTTTATTTGGAATAATAATATCATTGGCAGACATTTTGATATGCTTCTCGGCTAGCATTTCGCCGATGGTTTGAGCTTGCGTGTAAGAAGTGGCCTTTTTACCATAAAAATCAAAGTTAAACGGGACTGCTCTTTTAATAGACAATACTTCTGCTGCGCTATCGCGCATTGGACTATTAGACTGCGACAAGGTTAGAATATCTTCATCGCGTACAGCAATGCCAGCTTGTTTAACTATTTGCTTTCCAGTACGATACGATGTAATAATTTTAGTGAGCTGAGAGCCATCCTTGACAACCACCGTTCGGGCTCGATAAATATTAACGTTATATGAATTTGCTACCAAGCGCTCATCAATATTTGGCTCGGTCCGATCGTTACGATCTAGTTTTATAGCTGCCTCAGCGAGAGCTTCGCGCAAGGTCTGTTTTTTGGTAATAAATCCTTTGCTTTGACCATCATCATGAACGGTAATAATATGCTCGCCGACCGCTAGGCTATGCTCGTCAGCCCGCGCTTTTGGCATAATTGCCGTATAAACAGATAATCCAGCCAAAGCTAATAGCATAGAGCCGGTAATCAGCCAACGTAATTTCATTCTCGCAATATTTTTCATACGTAGGCGCGCAAACTAGCGCGCAGTTATAATTATAGCAAAAGGTTGGTTATTTTGCTACAGCTTCTCGAGGCGGGCGTATTCAACGTTGAGCTTTTTGACAGCACCGTTATCGAACTTCACGCTAACTGCTAAGCCGTCAATGTCAATAATCTCGCCATCGCCAAATTGCAGCGAGCGCACTCGATCGCCAATATCATAGTTCATCACCGGCTCGTCAAAATCATTATAAGCCGGACTCGAATCAATAGCGTTAGGTTCAACCGCAAACAATCCCATACCCATATCGTCGAGAAAACGCGACGGCTGATTGTACGATCGCAAGCCGAATTGCGCACGGCTCTGCGCGTACAACAGATATAACTCTTCACGCGCCCGCGTCATACCCACGTAGCACAAGCGCCGCTCCTCCTCGAGATTGCGCGGACCCTCTTCAAGCGCTCGCTCGCTCGGAAACAAGCCATCCTCCATACCGACCATGAAAACCACTGGAAATTCCAGTCCCTTAGCGGCATGCAAGGTCATTAATGTGACCTTTTCACCATCACTTTGCTGATCGACACTGCTCATTAGCGCTGCCTCTTCGAGAAAGTCTGGCAATGTCGCGAAAGATTTAGCGTCCGCTATGAGCACGCTCAAATTATCATCACGCTCTTCAGCCTGCGGCGTTCCATCCATGACATAATCTCGATAAGCAATCTTTTCAATTAGCTTTTCAATAATATCGCTTGGGCTAGTATCAGAAAGAACAAGCGCCTGCAATTCGCGTAGAATCTCGCCCAGACGCAATAATGATTTTTTGGCGCGCGGTGTCAAAACGCTAGTTTGCTCAACGTTTACCAGCGAAGCGATAATGTCCATATTGTTGTCGTTTTGCCATCGTAAAAATTTCTCTAGACTGGTCGCACCGATACCGCGCGCTGGCACATTAGCAATCCGACTAAAGCTCATTCGGTCGTTTGGTTGATACAATAAACGCAAGTAGGCGATAATATCCTTGATTTCCTTGCGATCATAAAAGCGCACGCCGCCAACCAATTGATATGGAATTCTTTGCTGCATAAAGGCACGTTCAAAAGCAAAACTCTGCGCATTAGTACGATACAATACTGCAAAATCACCGTAGCGGCGAGCGCCAACCGAAACTTGAGCCGCGATACGGTTCGCTACCACGTAAGCTTCTTCGGACTCATCGCGTACCGCCTGAACTTGTACTGGCGCACCATTGCCAGCCGCCGTCCAGAGTTTTTTGTCAGTCCGTTCGACATTCTTGGCAATAACCTTTTGCGCCGCCTCTAGGATAGCGCCTGTTGAACGATAATTTTGCTCTAGTTTGATCACCTTTGCGCCAGGGAAGTCTCGTTCAAAATTAAGAATATTCTTGAAATCCGCCCCGCGCCAGCTATAGATTGACTGCCAATCGTCACCGACCACGCAAATATTACGTGTATCGTTAACTAGATATCTAACGATAGCATACTGCGCAGCGTTAGTGTCTTGGTACTCGTCAATGAGAATATGCCTGAAATACTGGCGATACTTTTGGCGAATTTCACTGGCATCGCGCAGCAAACGCACCGTCTCGATCAACAAGTCATCGAAATCTAGCGCGCCAGCCTCGCTACGTAGTTGCTCGTACCTATCATAAATCTTAGCGATATGCTGCTGGTTCGGATATTGCGCCGCTGCTGCGTAATCATCTGGCGTGAGTAAATCGTTTTTAGCGTTAGAAATTGCCGCGCTAACTGAACGTGGTTTGAGTTTGTCTGGAGCGATTGCCAGCTGCTTCATCGCCTGTTTGATTAGTCCTTGACGGTCGGCTTCATCATAAATAATAAAATTCGCCGGCACGCCAATCGCTGGCCCATCGCGCCGCAAAATTCGCACGCAAATCCCGTGAAATGTACCCATCCACGGCATGAATTGCCGCGTGTTAGGCTGATCGATCAAAGCCGACAAGCGCTCGCGCATCTCGCGAGCTGCCTTATTAGTAAATGTCACCGCCAAAATTTCGTTCGGCCAGACTCTTTCGTGTGTCAATAGATAAGCTATGCGGTGGGTTAAAGTTTTGGTTTTACCACTGCCAGCGCCCGCCAAAACCAACAACGGACCGTCCGTATAAGCGACAGCTGCTTTCTGCGCGTCATTAAGACCATCAAATATATCCATCACACTCATTATATCGCGTTAATAGCGAGTCAGGAAGAAATAGCCGGCGCCCGCCAGCGCACCCAAAGCCAAGAATACTATGATCACCAAAAACCATTTCAAGCCTGAATGGCGCGATTGCTTATGTTTTTTGTCGTCCTTGAATTCAGTGTAATATTCAGAAGTATCATAAATAGCGCCTGATTCAATTTCGTCGATGGTTTGCTCGCGAGGCGGATCTGGTTCTGTAGTAGCGGACTGTACAGGCGAATCTACCGTCTGATTTGTCAGAGGTTCAGCTAGTTGCTCGGGTTGCTCGCTCGTATCTTCTACATTAGCAACAGAGGCTTCGGCAGTAGGAGGGTTAAGAGTTTTTTCAACAGGCTTTGGCTTACCGCCAATCGGCATAAACCGATGTTTTTTAGGAGCTGGCGCGTCTTGTGTTCTAGCGTCATCTTCATCGTTTTCGGCTGAAGCGTCCTCAATTGATTGAATGTCGTTAGCTCGCGATTCTGCTTGCGAAAAGCCAATCTCGTTGCTAGCATCTTGCGCGTCTTTCTGTCGCGACTCAACAAGCTCGGCAGACGGTGCAATATCCCTACCGTGTGTACCGCCGATAGAATACGATCTTTTTTCGTTTTTGCTGTCGTCTGCTTCATCATAATCGTTTTTGTCTTCAAAACCAGGATTAGACTGTGAAGCTTGAGGCAATGCGCTGCTACCGTGAAAAACTCGCGATTCAGACGATTGCAGTTCGCTAGAAACGTTATTTGTATTTGCTGCTACATTTTCGTTAGAACTAAACTGAGTAGAACTAGCAGCAAGATGCTGAGCGCTTCGCTGGCCAGTTGACCCTAATTGTTGAGATGAGCCGCCAGAAATATCAGATAACACATTACTTAACGACTGTGCTGGCATCGTAGAATACTTAACTTTGCTGGCGGGGTGTTTGTTGACACCTGGCTGCGAGCTAACTATGTCCATGAAACGGCCGCGACTCTTGGTCTTCATTTTTTTTGGTAATCCTGATCGGACTGGCACAGCTCCGCCAATTGCCGCTACCTGCGGCGGTGTTGCGGCTTGCGGCAACGGCTGGGGAGCTGGCGATGGTATTGAACTATTTAGAGCTGAATTTTGAACAACAGTAGAAGCCTGAGAAGCGACCGACACACCAGTCGAAGCTGAAGCACCGTTTGTTGGCAAAGTCTGAACCTGAGCGGTAGACACTCCAACAGCTGGCTGTGCTGGAGCTGTAGTCAAAACTGGTACGCTAGCTGTTGATACAGATGAACTTGGCTGCTTAGCGACGCCAACCGTTGCAGCCGGCGAGGGTGAAACCGTCATATTCGCAACTGGACCAGGACCAGGAGCTAATTTATTAGGCTCAACTGAAACCGGCGCAGTATTAGAGGAAGGATTTGAAGGCGTAGAGACAGCCGGCGGTGTTGGCGCCTCAGCATGTTGCCCGTCCTCTTTTAATAATCCGCTCTTGGACATAGCCTCGGTAATTGAACGATCTAACTCGTCGAAGTCGAATTCTGTCATGACTATTTACCTCTCTTTACTGGTAAGGATGACATATCTTCACATTTTTTGATAATACCAGCAAAAGCATAGACATCCAAGCTTGATTCACCGATAAGCAAACCATTTACACCAGCTGTTTGCAAATATGACATAGCGTTATCAAGATTAACGCTACCGCCGTAAAGTACGCGGACATTCTCGGCAGCGACCTTACCGAAAAGATGCTCAATTTGCCGACGAATATATTTAACGGCGCGTTCAACGTCGCGCGGTGAAGCGAATTTACCAGTACCGATTGACCACACTGGCTCATAAGCTATAACAATCTGACCAACCTCAACGCTCGTGATATTAGCTAATCCCCCCACCAACTGATCGCGAATTACATCAGACGTTTCCTTGTTGGCTCGTTCTTGGGCTGTCTCACCAATACACAATACAGGCGTAATATTATTACGCACTGCCGCCTGCACTTTGCTGCGAATATCTTTACTGCGCTCAGCAAAGATATGCCGGCGCTCGCTGTGGCCAATTATGCCATATTGTACGATACCGCGCAGCTGCGACGCTGATACTTCACCAGTGTAAGCACCGCTGTCGCGCCAATAAAAGTTCTGCACTGCCAGGTTAAAGTGATGATGTTGCACCTGCATATTAAGCGGCTGGAGCGCTAACATGGTCGGTGCAAGCACTACCTCAGTATTTTTGAGCTTGCCAACCAGCTTGTCGAGTTTATGAACATACAAACTCGCCTCATTGACAGTGAGGTTCATTTTCCAGTTTGCAATAATAAGTTTCTTGCCCACGTTTTATACTTGCTTATGTTTACCCTTGCGTCTAGTTTACTACAGTTATAAACGCTCGTCTAGTTTTTTGCATGAAAACACCCCGCCAAAAGCGAGGTGTCTCTTAAATTTTTGTTGTATTTTACTCAACAACACGCACACGCAATGTGTCGGTACCGCCAGCTACACCCGACTGGCGGCCGCTGACAACAACCGCGGTCAATTTGTCGTCGCGCCCGAAAGTACCCCAATTGAGCAACTCTTTGGCTAATTTTGTACCAACATGCTCGCCTTCCTCGCGCACATATGAACGGGTAGCGTATGACAAAGCTAACTGTTGAGCCACACGCTTATTCGGCGTTACCGCAGCGATTGGCAACTCTGGACGACAGGCAGCAATCCGTGCGGCTGTTGCGCCAGATTTAGTTTCGGCGATAATCACATCGGCGTCTACTTGGTTAGCTACTACTACCGCAGCATTAGCAATCGCATTACGGCGACGGTTCTTCTCGCCATATTCAATCGGCATGTCATTCATCGGCCAGCGCGACTGTGTATAGCGCACCGTCTTGGCCATCATTTTGACTGCCTCGACAGGATAACTACCGTTAGCTGTCTCATCAGAGAGCATCACCACATCAGTACCGAGGATTACTGCTGTTGCTACATCGCTAACTTCGGCGCGAGTAGGCTCTGGATTATCGACCATACTGGCTAACATTTGCGTTGCCACTATTGATAGCTTACCGTATTTGCGGCACAAGCGAATTGCCTCGCGCTCGACAATCGGTACAATCTCGGGGCTAGTCTCGACCGCTAAGTCGCCGCGCGCAATCATCACGCCGTCAGCAGCCTTGACTATTTCTTTGAGCGACTCCATCTCGATGGCTGCTTTGGTCTCAACTTTCGCGATAATCTGCGCTGTTGAACCATGGCTTAGCATAATCTGCCGTAAGTTATTAATATCGTCTGCGCTCTGAATAAAACTGAGGGCCACAAAATCAATATCTTTATCAGCGCCAAACTCTACGTCAGCCAAATCTTTTGGCGTTAAAATATCGCCGCCAAAGTCGGTGTCTGGCAGGTTCAAGCCTTTACGGCTCATCAAAAATCCATCGTTCAGAATACGAATCTTGATTGCTGTATCGCTAACCCGCTCAATCATCTCGCCGCGAATCTTGCCGTCAAACAAGTAAACTGGCTCGCCAACCTTAACTTTGTTAGCTAAATTGTATTGAATCGGCAAATTCATACTGCCATCATGCTCTTGAATTGCATGATCGAGAACGATCTCGTCGCCAGCTTTAACATCTAAGTGGTTGTTCTTTAGAACGCCGAGACGAATTTTTGGTCCTTGTAAATCTTGCAAGATTGCTACCGTTCGGCCAACTTCGGCGCTAGCATCACGAATCCACTTGATCTGATCGAGCCGTTCTTCGTACGATCCATGGCTAAAGTTCAAACGAAAGCCATTTGCGCCAGCTTCAATTAATTGTTTGATTTTCTCTGGTGAATTTGTGGCTGGCCCCAGAGTCGCCAGTATCTTAGTCCTTTTAAATGTATTACTCATAGATAGTTATTATACTCTAATACGTTCCACAAAAATAGTACGCCCAGACTAGGACGTACTTGACAAGTGCAAATTTATATTATATGGTGACCTTACCGGGAATCGAACCCGGATTGCCAGGATGAAAACCTGGTGTCCTAACCGTTAGACGATAAGGCCGCACTTACAAATATCTTAACAGATTGGCCTTATTTGCGCAATAAACAACTGCTAATACCGCGGTGGCAGCTCGATTGTGGTGTCAGTTGAAATAGAGCTGTTTGCGTTAGCTTTATTATAGGACCACAAGTACATATCCATCCGCGCGTTAATAATCTCCGCTGGCGTGGTATAACCATTCTCATTGCCAGCCGAACCGTCAGCTCCGTGAGTACGGCGCAGCTGCAAAACACGCGCCGACACTACCCCATTAATCTGTAATGGCTTGTCACAAACCGTCGATTTCAATCCGCTAGTATAATCAGATCGGATCAATGCTGATCGAACACCACTCTCGTCAACTTCGCAGGTAGAGATTACACCGCCCACGCCGGCATTAGTACCCGAAGCAATTAACCAAGCATCGATATTAGTCACGTTATCTTTAACAATAATGTTGCGCGCGTATATCACAGCCTGCGGTAGTTGGCTAGCGCTAGAGAAACTACCAGTATCATAACGTATATCACCATCTATAACTACCGTCTTGTCGCCAGCATCAATAATAACCGACCTACCCATCCCAATAGTGCCGCCCGACAAGTTCACGATTGCTCGCGACGATGACAATTTGTACGAACCATCCAGTCCGTTAAGCGAGATATTCTCGCCCGCCAACGGACGCTGAGCGCCAAAATAACTAGATTTGACAGTATTTTGCGCGCCGATAGTTCCCCATTGCGCATATCTAGCCTTATTATTGGCAAATGTTAGACCATTTAACTCGCTATCTGCCGCTATGCCCAACCGCGATGTCGTACCCATGCCAGAAAGAGCACCTCCTGATGCCGACACAACATTTGACCGGCTATACGAGGAAATTTCTGGCGCAAACATGCCATATTCACCCCAGCTGCCAATCGAATGAGTATTGCCACTCATAGTCAGCGTACGCGCGCCGCCAGTATAGATGCCCGACTTATACTGCTGGGTGATTAAAGCATTCGCGATATTGCTCGCCCCAACACGCACATCGCCACCCCAAATTTGTACCATTGGCCTCTTGGAAATACGGTAGCAACGCGGATACGATACACGGCGTTTTGAAGAATCTCCCGTTGTATCCCAGTTATACTTATTAACAGTAGCTACCCGGCAAATTACATCGCCAATCTTGTATCGTGCCGTATCAAGCGCCGACGTATCAATAACTTCAGTCCTATCAAAAGCACTCTGCTTGTTATTTGTTGGCGTACAATCGCTAATTTTACCAGACAACTGAGGCTGAGAGTTGAGCCAAGAGCATGTGTTCACGCCTGCACCATAGGTCGTATCGGCATAATGCCTGTCTCCGTCATTCTTATTGAATATGCCATTTAGTATACTGCCCAGTTGACCATCCGACATTTCCGCAGCCGATCCAGTGAAGGCAAATGTAAAGACATCGGCATCACTACTACCGCCAGCTTCGCGACGCCCGCCCGTATTGTATATAGTGCTATCTAGCGTTGTCGCATTACCTTGTTCTAATACACCAATAGCCGTTGATCCGCCCGCCGAACCAACTCCTGGCACCAAATTAAAGTCAGACGCCACCCTCGCGCAAGCGGGTTCACTTGAGGCCCAGTCTCGACGCACCACCGAATCAGGCCACGTCCACCATATCTGGGGGCATATATAAGATCCCGCCCTGCTACCATCGCTAGGTACGCGAATCTTCATACAATCGTCGCCGTCTCGACCACTCCAAGTATTTGTATTATTAGGACTTTGCACTAAGTTATTAAGCGCTGACCGGCATTTATTGTTATAAATATTACTGACCGCTCCGCGTGCAATGAGAACTCTATGCCCATTATTACTACCACCACAATGGCGCCAATCCTTACCGGCACAGCTAGCAACATCGTGCAGATTATTAAAATATGCCGATTCTATAACTACTTGTACGCTAGAATTTATATGCTGATAATTTGAATATGGAGTATTCCGAAGAGTCGCTATAAATTCGGCTTGTTTTCCAGGAAAGACATCAGGTTTACCATCTAGATGCCGCTCGGCGTACGGGCGAGAAGCACCAAAGGCATTGGAATTATTATAATTCGCATAAGTCTTGTTGTCGGAACGATTATAGATATAGCTTTCGCCTTGGACTTTCCAGCCGCTAGGTCGCGGCTTACGGCGTACCCACAGCGAGATATTATCGGTACCGCAGTTAACATGAGAACCGCTATAAGTGTATACTTTATTACCTCTCATGACCGCCAAACAGCTTTTTGCACCAAACGTAACCAGCTCTGACGGGCCGCCAGGTTGAGCGACACCGTTAACGTCAGCTCCTAGATTTAGCTGATCCCATTCGCTTTCACCGTTTATCCACTGATATTCAGGACCGCCGCCGCCATAATAGCCCCTATTAAAGAAATAATTGCCGTTGCCGTCTATATGACCTGCTGGATTAGTTACCCAAACAGACCTGCCCTGCCCGTTGAAAGTGAAAAGAGAGTAAATTCTAATTGGATTACGAAATCGTTGGGTATTCCACGAGCCTCGTATGGTAAAGTATAGTGTTGTTGCATTCCAGTCCATCTCGATCGGGTTGGTCGGCGAAGACCCCACCATACTGAAATAGTTTGTATTATGATAAGACGCCCACCAGACAGCGCACGGGTGATTAATATAATCGCCGCAAGGATCACCATTCCAAGCCTGCCGCTCCATATCATTACGACCAGACCACCAGCCATAAGCTGCATAAGACGTATCATTTCTTAGCAAGCAAACAATACCTGCAGCTACCACAATAACAAAACAGCTAAGCCACCACTTCAAGCCACGCAGCAGCCCCTTGTGCATTATTGCTTATTCTCCGGAACTGATTGCTTGCTGCGCAGCAAATTTAACTGCTCAACATTAACTGGCACCTTCAGCCTACCGCTAGCGTATATTCCTTTGTCTGACAGGTTTTTTATTTTGTTATATAACTCGTCCGTCTTCTGGCTATGACCGTTCGCATCTGCGGTCGTATGATAAAAATACAAAGCAACAACACACGTAGCGTCATCAGCATAGTGATTCTTTTTTTCTATTTCGCCAGCAATCTTCTTCAGATTATCAGGGGAAGATATACTACCATTAAACTTATCAATGATATCATTTCCGCACACATTATAGTAAACCAGCGTGCGCTGTTCTGGCGTTTTTACGCCGCCGTAAAGATATCCCAGTGCTGCCGCAGCGACAACGGCTGCTATAACCGCCAGGCCGCCGCCTATAATAAATCCCGTCTTCCTCTTCATAAATAAAAGTATACCATTTATGCTTTGCTGCCGTCTAGAGCTGGCGGCGACTTTAACTCCGCAATCGGTAGCCGAAAGCCGAAAGTACTACCCTTGCCGAGCTCCGATTCGAAAATCATCGTACCGCCATGCCCTTCGACTACTTTCTTCGCCAAGAACAAGCCGATCCCCGTGCCATCCGGCCGCTGCCGCCGAGCATTGTCGCCGCGAAAGAACTTAGTGCCGAGTTTTTTCTTGGCAGATGGCGATACGCCCATTCCCTTGTCAATTACCCGCAAAACTGCCTGGCCATCTTCAATTGACAATCGGACCTTTACTGTATTAGCGTCTGGTGAATAATAAATAGCGTTATCAATGAAATTCATAATAACTTGGCGAATCTTGGTGTCGTCTAGATACAGCAGCGGAAAGCGCGCTGGCTGGCGATACGTGACCTTGACCTTATGCGTATTTGCCACCTGATCTACGTTCGCAACCTCTTCGGCAACCAGCTGCGACAAATTGACCGCTGTACGATTGATAATAAATTTACCAGTCTGCAAACGGCTCACGTTCAAAAAATCACTAACCAATCGCACCATCCGCTCGCTGCTGCGAAAAGCCTCTTCTAGCAGCTGCCGCTGCGGCGGTGTAATCTCGCCAGCGTCGCCCTCGAGAACCATACTCAGGTAGCCTTTTACGCTAGTCAGCGGCGTCCGCAGCTGGTGGCTGGCCATACTGACAAACTCATCTTTAGTGGCATCCAGGGCCTGCAATCTTTTGTTGGACTGGCGCAGCTGACTGGTCGCCTCATCGACTTCCTTCTCTAAATTTCCAGCTAAGCGGCGAATCTCCTCTAGGCGAAACATGTTCAAAAGCGCCACCGATAGATTACGCGCCAAAACATCAAACAGCTCAAATTCCTTACCGCGAATCTCGCAGCCGTCACGCCGCTCGCCAATTACCAGGCAACCAATTTTCTGATCGGCAACGCATAGCGGTAAGATTGCTGCAATACCATATCGAGCATAATCACCAATGTCGCCAGAACCAAGCGTCTGCGAGTCCAACCATGCCGGCATATTACGCTTGCCGGCAATATACGGCTGGTGATATTGATCGCAAAAAGCCACGGCAGCAAAACGTACTTGCAGTACACTAACAAAAGTTTCTAAATAGCTATTTAGCAATGTATCAATGTCTTTGGCATCAACCATTTTGCGCGTCAGAACGTCCACAACTTGCTGCGAACGATACGATGGACGGCGAACTCTACCAAAAAACCGCTTCATTCCCTTTATAGTACACTTTTCTCGACGATAACGCTAGAGCTTACTCGAAAAGTAACCGGGATATGCTATTATAAAAGCATGACAACTATCGCTATTATCGAGGACGATCAAGTAATCAACCAAATGTACCGGATGAAGTTCGAGGCGGCTGGATTTGATGTGGTCACTGCAAGCGACGGCGAGACTGGCGTTAAAGTGGTTCAGCATGCTAATCCTGACATCATTTTGCTTGATCTGCAAATGCCGAATATGAACGGCACCGAAGCGCTGCGAAAAATCCGCCAGCAGCCCGCTAATGCTAATACGCCAGTTATCATCCTAACCAACCTAGGCGAAGAAGAGGCACCTGCCGAGCTGCGTAACCTAGGTATTCATAGTTATATCGTCAAGGCTAATCTAACACCTAGCCAAGTTGTCATCCACGCCAAAGAAGCACTGAACGATAAGCGATAGAATTACTATAACTTACCGACTTGCCGCAAGCACGCCTCAATCAGATGATCAAATAATACTGCGTATGTCAACGGACCGACACCGCCCTTTTGCGGTGTAATCGTAATATCGCTGCGCTGGCGAACCGCATCGTCAACATCGCCGCCCAACACGCCGCCTTCGCTCGCCGTACCAGCATCCACCACTACCGTCTCTGGCGCGATCATTTCGGAGGTGATCAAGTGCGGTACGCCGGTCGCCGTTACAATTACGTTACATTTTTGCAAACTGTCTGCGGTAGCTGGATTCGTCTTGTCGTAGACCTGCACGTTTAGACCGCGCTGCTGCCACATTTTTTCGAGCGGTGCTCCGACAAGCTTACCGCGGCCCACGATAGCAATTTGCTTATCCGATAGCTCGATATTATACCCAGCCAATAGCCAATCGATTGCCTGCGCAGTAGCGCTCGGATAGATACTACTAGCCCCTAAACCATCAACATCTTTCTCTGGCGCGATTAACTGGCACAGCTTTTCGGTCTGCGACACGTCATCAATCGGCAATTGCAAAATTATCCCCTGCACCGCTGGGTCGTTGTTAGCTTGCTCAATCGCCACTGCTATATCAGCTTGCGCGACTGCTTGTAAGTCAACATCAATCAGAATATCTGCTGCGTAACGTGTTTTCATCCGAACATACGTTTGAATCGCTTGGCTAGCATTTTTGCTCATTATAATAACTAGTTTTGGTACCACACCATATTCTTGGCGTAGATTTCGTACTTGACGCGCTTGGCGCTGCTTAATAAAACCTTGCAGTTCCTTGCCATTTAACTCTTTCATGATATACTGTCCTTTCTATCATCAATAAAAGCTGCCCATTGCCGGATCTTGCGCAAAATGGTTTTGAGCGGTAATTCGATTAACATATCCAACACCATCGACACAATATTAACCTGCGCGTATTTATCACTCATCCACCGGCCAGCGACTACAAACGGCAAATACAGCGTATCGCGTACAAAGGTAAAGCCGTTGCTAGCACTGCGCACAATCTCGAGATCGCGAATCAACCGACTCAAGCGAAAGCCTAGGAAGCTCGCCGCCGAGAAAAATACAAAGAAAATAATAATATGCACTGGTGAAAAACCAATCAACGTCAGCAGCCAAGTCGCCAGCGCGAACACCGCCAGACTCATTACGCCGTACATAATCGAAAACATCGAGCTATACGTCCGTCCCGCTAATTGCCGCCGCATCAGTACAGTATTATCGCCGCCGTAGAGCATCTGATCGACTCGTTTAATCAGCGCTTCGGTATTTGCGTATCCCGGCACATTCAGCGTTAAGCGCAGCAACACCATGTATATCGGCGGGAAGAACAAATTGATCATCAGCACCAACCACTCAATTTGTCCGTGCGCCCATAGGTCATACGGCACTTCAATAGCGATGCCAATCAAAAACTTAGTAATTACCAAGAAGACCACGCTGCGCATAATAGCCCGGTTAATTCGCGCCATCATACTAGAATATTCACGGTTCACTTGCCGCTCAAATTCGTCGAGAAATGCCTCGCGTTTTTGCAACAATGCCGGGAAGTCGTCTTGCGTCTCCATCATATGGCGAATAACACGCAGCGGCGCCCCCTGCCGATCAACCACGCGGCGCAGCTCTTCGACCGACGTGCTGCGCAGCATCTTATCAATTTTACGATTAAATTCAACAAAAGCCTCAAGTGACTCAACGCTCGTTCCATAACGCACCAATAGCCCTGCGCGCACCGTGGCTACGTCGCTCTTCATCAGCGCCTGCTGAATAGCCACATAAAGCGCAGCTCCATATTCATCAGCCGAAGTCGATTGCAGCGCATCCCGCGGAATTGCTGTCTCGAAATATTCATACGCAAAATCAATAAACGCATGATCGCCAGCGTGATCAACCAATACATTCGCCGCCAATACCGACAGAGTTTCTAACAGCCATGCCGAAGAACGATCCAAATTGATTGAACGATCAGCAATCAGCTTTTCATACGCTTTATAGTGCGCTGTTGCTAGTTTTGAAATCTCTTTGATTTGGCTACGCGACACGCTATCGTTGGGCAAATATCCCGCAAAAGTCAATTCAACCACCAATTCTTCGCCGCTTTTTCGGACCAACGCCTCATCGCGAACAATAAACGATTGTTTGAAAAACCGCCGGATAGCATTTTGTAGCAGCAAGTGCTCCTCGGTATTTTCAGCGGCGTTGCGCAGCTGCTCGTAAGCCGCCGTCAGCATGCCGCCAGCACCAACGACATTAATTTTATCAGCCTGACTAAGTATTTGCTGCCGCTCATCAGACTGCTGCTGTGCATATATAACACCTGCCCGCAAGTGGGCGCCAATTCGATTCAACTCTGGCATTATTCGTATATTATCGTCGATTTTCACAGAATTAGCAAGAGTAAGCGTCATCATTTGACTACCCAACAGACCGAAAATTCCTAGCGTTCATATTTACTTTTACCTCTATCTATGCTATAATGAAAAGATAAGGGCCAGTAGCTCAGCTGGTTAGAGCACCTGCCTCTTAAGCAGGGTGTCGAGGGTTCGAGCCCCTCCTGGCCCTCCACGAAACTCCATGTAAAAAACTCATCATTGCGATGAGTTTTTATTATCGGCTAGTTGAATAATGGTACCCCGAGCAGGGTTCGAACCTGCGGCCTTGAGCTTAGAAGTCTCCTGCTCTATCCAGCTGAGCTATCGGGGCACTCTGAAAATGTATTTAGTCGCCCGATTCGCTTAGACAGAAGCTGGATAGAGCTATGCGATTTTTGTCGCTGAGTGCTCACCAGCTGAGCTATCGGGGCAAATATTTTGGTGCGGGTGCGGAGAATCGAACTCCGATCTCGAGTTTGGAAAACTCGCATACTAACCGCTGTACTACACCCGCGCACTATATATTATATCATTACGTTAGTGTATAATAAAAGCATGGGACGTTTATTTGACCGCTTCTCAACTAATAGCACGCAGAGCGATGCTATGCATTCAAGCGGATTAACCAATAACAAGCCGCAGGTTGGCGGCAGGATTGCCAAAAATAGCTTTCAACGCCGCCAAAACACCAACCGGCAATATATCGGCGCATACAAGGATTCTGGAGTCAGAAACGCTTATCGCAAAGCGTGGCAAGACCAGAAAATCGCCACAGCCAGCACCAACGGAACGCAAGCGACTAATAGTAACCAGCCGCAAAGCTCGCGGGTCTCTGATGCAAACTCGCGAAGCGCAGGAGCCACGCAAACAAATAAATCGTCGCTCATCACGCCTACAACCGAACCGACTGTTCCGTCGCGTACTTTCACCGAGCCGATCAAGCCGTCGCGCGACCCGTTCAACCGATAGTGTTTATGATTTAGAATCAAATAAAACACCCGAGACTAATGAAGAAAACCGGGTGTTTTATTTGGGGCGAAAGATGGGATTCGAACCCACGGCCTCCGGAGCCACAATCCAGCGCTCTAACCAACTGAGCTACTTCCGCCATATAGCTAATCCGAAATGTACTAGCGAAAACTTGTCAGTTGGTTAGAGCGAGCGCTATTTTCTACGCTCAAGGCTGTCCAACTGAGCTACTTCCGCCAAAATGAATACTACGAAATGTACTAGCAGAATCTTGTCAGTTGGTTAGAGTGAGCGCTACTTTTGATGTTCACGGCTGTCCAACTGAGCTACTTCCGCCGCATTACCCCCTTCTCGGGGCATTTATTACTATACCAGACAGGCGCTTGATTGTCACTATTCCCAAACAGTTTCGATATCTGCACCTAGCGAGTTCAGGCGGTTAGCAATATCTTCGTAGCCGCGATTGATATTATAAACATCGCGCAGTACCGATTTGCCAGGCGCCGCCAGCATCGCTAGCAAAATCACCACGCTCGGACGCAGTGCGGCTGGCGCTGTGATATCAGCCGGCTTCCAGCGAGTCGGGCCAGAGATATAAACCCGGTGCGGATCGACCATATTTACTTGAGCATTCATTTTAGTTAGCTCAGTAAAGTAGATTGCTCGATTTTCGTAGCTCCAATCGTGGATCAACGTGCGGCCCTTGGCAACTGTTGCACACAAACCCAAAAATGGCAGATTATCCATATTAATCCCTGGGAAAGGCAGAGCATGAATTTTATCTTTTGGAGCATGCAATTCGGATTTTTTGAGCACGATATCAACTAGACGAGTGCAACCATTGCGCGCCATGTACTCTTCGGAAATATCGTACTGCAAGCCCATACCCGCCAAAGTCGCTAGCTCTAGCTCCATAAATTCAATCGGCACGCGCCTGATAGTAATTTCTGAACCAGTCACGCCACCAGCCGCCACGAAACTCATCGCCTCGATTGGGTCTTCGCTTGGGAAGTACTCGACGTCGCAGTCAATTGATTTTTTGCCAGTAATCTTGAGAACAGTGGTACCGATACCCTCTATTTTGACACCTAGCCTTTCTAGAAAGAAACAAACATCTTGCACCATATAGTTCGGACTAGCATTACGAATAATAGTCGTACCATCATAAAGCGCTGCCGCCATAACGACATTCTCGGTGACTGTATCGCCGCGTTCAGTTAAAATAATCGCCCGGTCAACACGCTGCGGCTTGGCTGTGGCAATATAGTTGTCATTGGCCGCCTCAACGCTCAAACCAAATGGTACCAGACCCGCCATATGCGGTTCAACCGTCCGCGTACCCAGACTGCAACCGCCAGCAAACGGTATCTTGAACGTCTCGTATTGATGTAATAGCGGACCTAAAAACATAATGATACTGCGCGTCCGCTTAGCAGCTTCGACATCCATATTGTCGAGCTGCAAGACCCTCGGCGGAGCAATCTCTAGGTCATGCTCGCTAATCCAGCGGCATCGCACGCCTATACTTTCCAGAACCTCAATAATTCGATTGACTTCCTCGATCCGTGCTACCCGGCGCAGCGTCGTTTTGCCTTTGTTGAGTAGGCTAGCGCACAGCAATCCGACAGCAGCGTTCTTGCTAGTTTTGATTTCAATTTCACCATGCAGCTCCCGGCCGCCGTTGATGCGAAAGTTAGTTTTGCCCGAGCTATTAATCCGTACTATTTCGCTTGACAACACCTCGCCGATACGCGCAATCATTTCGAGACTGATATTCTGCTTGCCGTTCTCAATTCGATTAATTGCCGACTGGCTAGTGCCAAGCTCCTCTGCCAGTTCGTTTTGAGTCATATTGCGTGCTTGGCGCGTTTCTTGGATGAGCGCGCCAATATTTTTGAGATACTTCGCCGTTTTCATGTCACCATAATATACCTGATATGATATATTGTCAAGAAATTCAATCGCAGCCAACTCTATTTCAAAACGTTACAGTAAATGATTATAAGTGCTAAAATATAGATAAGAAAAAGGAGGATAATCATGACAGACATCGCAGTTGCTGATTGCATCGCCGGCGAAGAAGAGCGCCAGCGCGACGGTTTGGAACTAATACCAAGCGAAAATTACGTCAGCCAGGACGTACGAAAAGCGCTTGGCAGCGTTTTTACCAATAAATATTCTGAAGGTTACCCTGGAAAACGCTATTACGGCGGCCAAGAATTCACCGACCGTATTGAACAGCTCGCCATCGACCGCGCCAAAAAATTATTCCGCGCCGACCACGCCAATGTCCAGCCGCACAGCGGCGCGCCAGCTAACGAAGCGGTCTATAGTGCTTGGTGCCAGCCAGGCGATACCATCTTGGCGATGGACTTGAGTCATGGCGGACACCTGACGCACGGCTCGCCTGTCACTCGCAGCGCTCACTTATACAACTTCGTCCCGTATAAAATGAAAAATATCGAAACTGGCGAAATCGATTATGAAGAAATTCGTCGCCTAGCGCACGAATACCAGCCGCGCATTATTCTAGCAGGTTTTAGCGCTTACCCGCGCGAAATGGACTGGGCGAAATTCGTCGAAATCGGCCGCGAAATCGACGGCTGCCTGCTGATGGCCGACGTAGCGCATATCGCCGGGTTAATCGCTGGCGGCGTGGCCAAGAATCCGCTTGACTACGGCTTTCATGTCATGACTACTACCACCCACAAGACGCTACGCGGCCCGCGCGGCGGTTTAATACTCAGTATGGGCAAGGTGACTAGCCCGCTCAAAAAACCCGCCAAAACGCTCGAGAACATCCCGACACTAATTGATCGGGCAGTCTTCCCAGGTATGCAAGGCGGCCCGCATATGAACACCATCGCCGCCAAAGCGGTAGCTTTCGGCGAGGCGCTGCAGCCCGAGTTCCGCGACTACGCGAAAAATATCGTCGCTAACGCCGCACGGCTAGCCGAAGAACTGCAAAAACGCGGCTTCCAATTAGTGACTGGCGGCACCAGCAATCACTTGATATTAGCCGACATCAACAAGAGTTTTGGTATCGATGGCAAAACTGCCGAGATCGCTATCGATAAGATCGGTCTAACACTAAACGCCAACGCCGTACCCGACGACCCGCTACCGATGTTCCGGCCTAGCGGCATCCGCCTAGGCACGCCCGCTATCACCACCCGCGGCTGCCAACCCGACGACATGTCGCGAATCGCTGAGTGGATCAAGCAAGCGATTGACGCTCGTGAGGACGAGGGGAAATTAGGAGTTTTGCGCGAGGAAGTAAGGAAGTTTTGTAGAGAATTATAGCCATCATTAGTATAACTTTAAGTCTGTTACAATAGAAACGTCCTGATACACACCAGGACGTTTCTATTTTCAACTGAATCTTCTATAGTTATTTAACAGCCAGAACCAATCTTTCGCTCTCTTGCCTTGCTCGCTGTGTAGTCATAGTAAGTGATTTTTGCGCCAGTGGCGGGACTACCACAAGTCGCATAGTTCAAGACGTTCTCTTTGCTTGGCTTATTCGCATCAGTAATAGCAGTACTGCTTACTGTCAATGCATTGGTATCCACGTGCCAAGGTTTACTAGCATTAGCCGGGTCAACCATTTTACCTGGAGTAGTCGACGAAGAATCTAGGTCGGCAGGTTTTGGATAGTCGCTCTCATTTGTGAAATAAATCTGAACCTTATCAGCCAGCGTCTTCGCGCTTGATTCTGCAGTTGTTGTACGTGCCTGGTTCTGAATACCATTATAAGCAATCAATGAAATCACCGTCAAAATCGCGATGATGACGATCACAATCAAGAGCTCAACAAGGGTGAAACCTCGGTTTTTAAGTTGTTTTGTTGTCACAGTAATGTGCCCCCTATTTATTATGTTAGTTAATTGTAATTTGATAATACTACACCGATAACGAAAGCGCAAGTGGTTTTTTAATAGATGTAGCGGTTCTGCGTCGGGCGCAAGAATAATGATTCGGTTGGTGCGCGGGCATCAATATGGGTACCGTCACCAATCTGCCCGGCGTCATTCAGACCCCAGCAATACGAGTGTCCGTTTTCTACCACCGCGCATCCACGGTTAGCACCGGCAGCTAGATCAATTATCCGTTGCCCCGCCGGAATCCCGCCTGGGCCAACCAATATCTCTATCGGTTTTACCGATCGATTGTTAGGAAGCGCGCCAGGAGCAAGATTTGCCCCCAAATGACCATAAGCATTAGTCCCCCAGCAGAACACTCTACCGCTATTCATAAGCATGCATGAATGCCAAATGCCCACTTCAACCTTCTTCACTTTATCTGACGGCGACAAGCCTGCTGGCCGATCAACCTTGACTGGAGTAGCCTTTTTGGCAATATAGCCGATATGCGCCATACCTAATTGCCCAGCGCGACCATTACCCCAGCAGTATGCCTCGCCGTTAGCAGCAGCACATACGTGAGTAAACCTGTCTGCCTCGCCGCTTTGAGCCAAATATCCATCCTGTGATATATTCGTTACATTGGTCAAACCAGAAACTCTCATAGGACTATAGACTGGCTGAGCGGCAGGGCTAGCAGATGTATTATTGCCAATCTGACCAACATTATTCTGGCCCCAGCAATAAGCAAAGCCATTGGCGATAGCGCACATATTCATCGACCGCGTACCACTGGTCGCTAGCGCAGTTGCCGTATAACTATTCGGCAGACCGCCAGAAATACCTGATTTAACTAAAGTCGGCCATGGGCGTACCTTTGTATTGTCACCAGTACCAGTCACGCCGTGAAAACCCTCACCCCAGCAATATATCTTGCCGCCAGCGATAGCACACGAAGTATTATATGAACCGCCGATACTAGTCACCGTTTTGCCAGCGAGTGCTCCTTTAACCTCGATAGGAACATTTGAATGTTCTTCTTCTCCAGATCGTCCATTACCAAGCTGACCAGTACCGTTATAACCCCAGCAATAAACTTTACCTTCAGCTAGAGCGCAGCTATGATACTGAGCGGTAAATAAGTCATCAATTCTCTTACCGTAGAGAACTCCTGTTTGTTTAACTACTTTGACTGGTATATCGGAATCGACGCTAAGCGCAGCTTTTGCTGGATTGCCTGGATTATGACCAACAGACCTCCCGTTGCCCAACTGGCCATAACGATTCCTGCCCCAGCACCAAATACTATTGGATAGAATACCGCACGTTCGATAAGTACCGCTAGAAGACTTCGTAGCAACCAGACCGGGACGAGTGATAAGCTTTTTAACCGAAACAGTGTACTCTCGCAAAACCATACCGCCAGAGTCCACAAGCTGCGTTTTGCCAACAGCCGAGACATCCGAATGATGATCATCATGAAAATTAAGATCGCCAACGGTGAAAATTGTACGGATCGAACCTTCGCTCATAACGTATTTGTTGGTCGGGATCTTGCCGTCTTGACCTTTGCAGTCGCTGCTTGGCGTCAGATACAAGCCAGCAGCTCCAGCAACATGACCCCATGTTTGTTTCCAGTTGTTTATATCTAGACACGCATTAGCTGCCGCCGTCCCCGATTCGCCAGCTTCTTGAGCCAGCTTATAATAATACTCCTCGCGAGAATAAATATACGAACGCGTAGTAACGCGATATGCAGCTGCTAGCACCGCCAATATAAATGTTGTCATTATAATCATTACTGCTAGAGAATAGCCCTTATCAAAGCGAATCATTCCTCATTTCCTTTCCGAACAGTTAATGACTGAGATATTTTAGACACTCCCCCCACAGGAGGACTAATTGTTATATCAATTTTAACCTTGTTAGCATTTTCAAACATATGGTCGGAACTGTGAGCAGCATCGTACTGGTTGGCTATTGGCGTATCATCCTTAAAATATTGAACATCAAATGCCGAAACGTTGCGAGCAATTGTTTCGTCGCGATAAAGCGATCGCCCTGGCGTTGCACTGCCAGTAAATTCGGATGACTGCGGAGGTATGGATTGTACTGCTATCTTGCGCCAAAATTCGTTATTTTCATCGCCGGTACCACATATAGCAGAAGCATTAACACCAAGGGCTTTGTATCTTTCGCTTTTTATATCATCAAATATAACCCTTCGATACAATGTATTGTCCCGCATGAAGTAGACCACCATCTGTCTGTATTTTGGCTGGAGACGTCTTTCTGTACTGCAATTAAACCTTTTTGTTGCAGCATAAACTACCTCGCGAGAGCCTGCCCCGCGCCGTAAATTAGTCGCATATTGTATCAGGAGTAAGGCCCGCCTATTACCACCTCCGCCAAAATATTTCCAAGTTTGCAGAGTAGGCGCAGGAGTACTCACCGCGCCATATCCATACCGATCGATCATATTCATATCACCCCTTCTAGAAGTAGAGGCAATCTCGACTGAAGCCAAAACATCCATTTCGATAGCGTCCATCGTCACGTGCATGTCACGCGTCATTGAAGCAAGCGCATCTGCTGCTATAGCCTGGCGGTAAGATGCTGATATAATACCGCCAAATATTACAACCACTATAAACATAACGGCCGTCGTCACTATTAGCTCTACGATAGTGAATCCAGATTGGTTAGAATGCCGCATATGCAACATGAGTTACCCTCTTACCATTACCATATGTTACTACAGACTCAACACGAATCGGCATACCCAAACTGCTGACGGTGTCGCCGCAACCATACGGCGCCGATGCCACAACTTTTTGCTTGGTGGTTCCGGGCAGCTCGCTAATATGCCCTTCTGAATCAAGCAATACCTGCTGCACAGCGCCTGGCAGCGGATCGGTACACAAAAACCACGTTGGCGGAGCTCCGTTAACATACTTACGCATATTATCGTACGCTAAATAACTAGCCTTTTGATCCTGGCGGTTGATAATCGAGAGTATACTTACCTGGGTATGCATCGTTAATATACCAAGCGATATTATCGAAATAAACAACAGCGTAACTACCACTTCAACAATTGTAAAACCTTCGTCCGTTCTCACCTTGACCATATGCTGTTCACCTGATAAAGCGCATTATCTGATTCGCTATAGTAATATATTCTGAAACCGACGCAAACATCCTTACCCGAAGCGCCGTAAATTTTATCGCAGTCGGATCTCTCTCTGTCTTGAGCACAATACCTATAGAGCATTTTCTGCTCGTCCGTCCAGCCCCAGCTGGCTGGTATCGGACCAGCCGCCGGGCAGCCCTTGACTAGTCTATTACCAGAACGGGAGGGATCTTGCGCAACTGTAGTGTCACTAAAATATTTGCCTATATCAGCTAACAGCGCGTTGCCAGTTGGATATTCATGTCCCCTGGAAGTAGTGTTGTATTTATAATAACGTTCAAGATCTAGAGCCATAGCTTCAGCGCGAGCTCTACGGGTTGCATCGCGACCTTTCGCCGTCAAGCCATTGAGCGTAGTCATAGCAATTATCAGCAGCACACTGATGACGGTAACTGCAATAACCACTTCAACTATAGTAAACCCGCCCTCTTTACGCTTCATGACTTAATTGTAGCGCACAATTTATAAAATGGCTATGCTTTTTCTGAGTTTTTGCCAGGTATCTCTAACGGCTCTTGCTCAATGGTGATACCAAATTTTTGGTAAACGGTGTCAATAATTTTTTGGCGAGCTTGCGCTAGATCTTCATAGCTCTGTGCCGATTCATTGATAAGGACTAGCGCGTTTTTGTCGTGGACGCGCATACCATAATGAAGCGTACCTTTGAGCCCGCATTGATCAATTAGCCAGCCAGTTGGAATTTTGTATGTATCATGCGACATATCATAATGCGTGACATCAGGATACTTCTGCTGCAATTTAGATAATTTATCAGCCGAAACAACAGCGTTCTTGAAGAACGAACCAGTGTTTGGGCGGACTTTCGGGTCGGGCAACTTATCAAAGCGAATCTTCATCACAACTTCGCGTAATGTTTGCGGTGAATAATCGTGAATATCGTGCTCGTCTAAATAACGCTGAATCGCTGCATAAAACGGCGGTCGAGATTGATGCCGCGACAAGTTAAACGTTACTGATGTTATAATATAGCGCTCCGCCCAACGACCGCGAAAAATACTATGACGATACGCAAAGTCACACTCAGCATTGCTAATAGTTACAAATTGGTTATCACGCGTATCGTAGGCATTAACCGAGACAATCGTTGAAGCAGCCTCTTGTCCATAAGCGCCAATATTCTGTACAGGCGCCGCACCGACCGTACCGGGGATCGCCGATAAGCATTCCACGCCGCTAAGATTCATCTCGACCGTCCGCCGTACGAAATCATCCCAAACCTCGCCGGCACCAGCAACAATCATCACCAAATCGTCAGTTTCGTCAACAACTTCAAAACCTGGGATGCGATTGAGTATAATAAGTCCGTCGAAGCCCTCGTCATGCGCTAACGTATTACTGCCGCCACCGAGAACGTATATATCCAGATTGTGCTCATGAGCATAGCGTACTGCTTCGGCGATATCGGCGCGAGTTCTAGCCTCGACAACTTGCCGAGCCACGCCGCCGAGCTGCATAGCTGTAAGCTTTTTGAGAGAGATGTCCTGCTGTATGTTCATAGTTTGATTATACAATATGTGATATAATTGCGATAGGCGCCCGTAGCTCAGCGGATTAGAGTACTTGGCTTCGAACCAAGGGGTCGCAGGTTCGAATCCTGCCGGGCGTACCAAACGTGCCCCGTTAGCTCAACTGGATAGAGCGTTGGTTTCCGGTACCAAAGGTTGCAGGTTCGATTCCTGTGCGGGGTACCAAAGACAGCAGCAATGACAGCTGTCTATTTTTTGATCGATTGATTCGTTATTTGACTTTCCATATCGCCTATGCTTAAATTGAAGTATTGTATTCTGAGGAGAGGAATATGGAAAATAAACAAGCGAACCATAGAAAAATAAAAGTTGTTATTGGGATATTGGCCGTTGTACTAGCAGCAGTTTTGTTATACTGGCTGTTTACCAGTTTGATTAGCATGAATCAGCATAATCAGACAAATCAAGGACCTAGCCATGATACTACTTCTCAAGTAGACGACGAAAATAGCAAGCCGCAGCGACCAGACTCGGATTCAGAACCAAGTTCGAACCCGGATGGCAAGAACGAGACTAGCCAGACCAAGACTGATGAATCCACGAACAGCTCGCCTAGTGATTCTACCAAGACGGCTGGAAATGGCGTCTCGGTTGTCAAGAATCACAATACTTATCATTACCGCCAAATAGCGTCGCCGGGCAGACCGTCAATTCACAATGCTGCTAACCATCAACCTGCGAATACTCCGTCCGCTAAGCCCGACAATAACAAACCGACTACACCGCCCAATCCGTCCAAGCCGCCTAAGCCAACGCCCGAGCCAACGCAGGCAGCTGTAAAAATCGTCGGTGCAGCAGAAGTCGGCTCAACCTTAATCGCGCAAATCGACGATCCTGACGGGTTGAAAGACGGCGGTATACGGTATTATCAATGGTTTGCCGACGGCGCGGCTATTCCTGGGGCTAGTTATTTCTCATACAAGTTGACACCATCAGAAGTGGGTAAAAAAATCACCGTCAAAACAACTCATGCTAACAACAAAAACGTAATGAAGAATTTAATTAGCCCAGCTACGGCAGCTGTCGGCAACGCCGCATCAAATAATAACCATGGTAGCGTCACCATCGACGGAATTAACCGAGTCGGACAAGTATTCACTGCTCACATTACCGATGCCGATGGCGTGCCAGAGAGCGGTATTACTTACCGATGGTACGAATTTTACGGCAAATTCTTGGGAACTGGCAAAACTCTCGCGCAAACCAGAGATCACCTCGGTATGCAAGTTATCGTCCAAGCCAGTTACACCGACAAAAAAGGACATAAAGAGAGCGTCACTAGTGGATTTAGCGGGTCGGTCGTTGATGATTTGGGCGGCGGTACTGGCGCGGGGATAATCAGTCCTGCTGCGACTGCGCCAAAAATTACCCTTCATGGGCCAGCCAACGTCAAAGAAGGAGAGACTGCTGTTTACACGGCAACTTTAGACAAAGCAGCCAGTACCGATGTTAGCGCGGACATCAAAATCACGCACAATACTAGCAACCCGAACAATCTCAATGTCCGTTGGGACAGCCAGCGAGTGGGTATTAAAGCCGGAGAGACTAGCGCCAAATTCTACGTTGATACCAATGCCGGCACTGACGGTAAAGGTAAAACTTACACCGTTTCTCTTAGCAACGCTGTCGCTGGTATGGTTAATAAAACAAATACTAGTACCTATGCTGCGGTCAATGCTCAATCGGTCTTTATGCTATCTTACGTTTATCCGCTCGCTGAGGCTGGCGGCAGCGAGTTCTCCGCCTACTGGAAAGCGGTTCATGCAGCAGGCAGCAGCAAAATACCGTATACGCTCATCATGGCAGATGGCGGCCCTGACGCCAAGCTCGACCCAGGCTATGTACGGCTGCTAAAAAAGAACACCGAGCTTGGTTTCAAAACTGTCGCTTACATCCGCACTATTCATCAAACTCGCCCGATTGCCGAAGTTAAAGCCGCCATGGCTAAGTTCATTGAACTTTACGGGGCAGATAAAATTCACGGATTCTATTTCGACGAGATATCGTCCAGAAATAACGGCGCAACGGCTTACATGGCAGAATTATACAACTACACGAAAAGCACCTACGGCAACAAGTTAGTCGTCGCCAATCCTGGTACGCACATCACCGACGCGATTGCGCCATACGCCGATATTTTCATGACCAACGAAGGCACTGCTGACGAATATATTAATAACTATAAGACCGCTTACTCTGCCTTTGAAAAAGACCCAGCTAATTCCCATCGTATTTTCCATACGATTTATGCCGCAAAGGCTAGCGATTACCAAAAAATAATCAATTTATCGCGCCAG
Organism: Candidatus Saccharimonadota bacterium; assembly: GCA_013333795.2. GTDB lineage: Bacteria > Patescibacteriota > Saccharimonadia > Saccharimonadales > Saccharimonadaceae > Saccharimonas. The sequence continues at coordinate 29,928 of JABCOE020000015.1, forward strand.
CGCAATGCCGGCTGGGTATTTATCACCACCGATAGTACGATACCTGATGGCAGGCCGTACAATGATTTGGCAAAGAATTTCCCTAGCCTCGTTGATAGCATCAACAATTTAGGCCGCCAGCCGCTTGATCCGAATAGGGTCACGGAACAACCTTTGCTATCCGGCGCGATAATCAGCGGATCATCTGTTACCACAACTATACTTAGCCAATAATCGCATCGGTATGCTACACTATGTTTATGGTTACCAAGGCAAATAAATCTCCCAAGAAGACTCGCAAGCAGCGTGTCAAACACATTACAAAAACAGACACTCACTTCATGGTGCGCCGAAGCTTACTGGTGTATGCGATATTGGTTTTTGTGCTTTTTTGGCTAACAGCTATGAGCGTATATCTAGTCGACAGAATGGTCGTAGAATACACCAACACTGCCCGCTATAACCAAATTCATAGTATATATAGCAATTTGAAGCTAGATGAATCGTATAGACTGGCGGTTTATAAAAGTAATATTTCAAATGATAAGTCTATCACTACAGAGTATGGCCATAACACTTCTGTAAGTAAAACTCGTATGGATTTAACCAAAAAAATTAAAGAGGCTGGCTTCTCGCTTATCAGTACGAAAGATAAAGATACTATCGTTCAAAGCGATACGTTCAAGGATACTAACGGCCATATTTTATACCTGAGCGTTATACCACAGGCGCTGCATAAAGATTATACATACGGCACCTCCGAGATAGCCAAGCCGTACACGAAGATGACCACTAGTGAATTCGATCATGATCAAACTAGCTACGTCACTATCAAAATAAGCCTTGGCGACTAGTGAGATAATTGCTGGCAAAAATACGAAACGCATACCTTGCATTAGGTAATTTTTCATGTTATAATATAGATACGGAGACTAAGGGCGGCGAACTAAGTTTTGACGACTGTTCAAGATCGGCTGTACAAGCAATTCGCGATGGATCTTATTCTCTTGCCGCAACGCTAGCGATAATGGCATACGATATAACGTCAGATCCATCCGAAAAGGCTCGGATGGCGCGCGACGCGGGTAATGCCTATAGACATTTAGGTAACTACGAGAAAGCTGAAAAATGGCTTACTAAGGCTGTTAATCAACATGAAACTTTAGCGGAACAGGAGCCAAATCGCAGCACGCTGCGCGAGCTGGGAGCTAGCGCAACCATGCTGGCAACCATGCAATTGTCGCGCATGGCAAGCGATGAAACTTTTGATACTCCAGAAAATAATACCAAGACTGTTGAAACTTTTCGTTACGGACTAGAAAAACTCGAGGATTCGCACAAACATGCCGACGGACTAAATCGTAAAATTGGTCAATATGATATTAATTTTACCGCTCGAGCCAGCTACGCCGAGACGCTTGCCGGCAATAAAAAGCGAGGCTTAGCACTCGGCGTCAGAGCGGTGCGGCTAGCATTCTGGTCCGAGTCGCCGCGGCTTGATACTACTAATACATCCCTCAGCAAAAAAGAACGCTACAAAACCAAAGCACGGGCACTCGTGCGCGGTATTGGCGCGCTAGCCGTTGGTATTGTTGCGCCTATCAACCGCCGCGCCGCCAAAACTCTTGTTGGAAAACTTTCTTAAGCTTGATTCTGCTGGTTAGGCACATCGCCTTGCAATGGAACTACTTGCGATTCAGATTCTTCAAAAATTCGCCGTACTTGCTCGGCATCAATGTTCACCGAATCGCCCGGATTGACCGCACCCGATAGCATGAGCTTAGCGATAGTATTCTCCACCGCTTTCTGAACGACGCGGCGCATCGGCCGCGCGCCTAGACGCGGGTCGTATCCTTGCTGAACGAGAAGCTGTTTCGCGTCGTCATCAACAGTCACTGACACTTTTTGCGGCAATAGAGTTTTGTTGACGCCAGCCAAAATCAGATCAAGCACTTGCACCAACTCGGCAGGCGTAAACGGACGAAAGAGTACAATTTCGTCGAAGCGATTGAGAAACTCTGGTCGAAACTGGTTTGAACTAATTAATTCGTTGATAAACTGCTGTTCAAACTGCTCAAGCCGATAGCCGCGCTCGATATATTCGCGGATCCTATCAGCGCCAGCGTTACTAGTAGCAATTACGATGGCGTCGCGAAAGCTAATCTCACGGTTCTTGGCGTCGCGCAAAATCCCTTCGTCGAGTAATTGCAGTAGTGTAGTTAGCACTTCTGGCGCAGCCTTCTCGATCTCGTCGAGCAACACCACACTGAAAGGCTGTTTCATTACTTGAGCGGTCAAGCTCATCGGGTCATCCGCGCCATCAGCGATTAAACGAGCGACATCATCGGAGCGAACAAACTCGTTCAAATCTAAGCGGATTAACTTGCCTTCGCCGCCAAAATATACGTCAGCCAGCGCTTTTGATAGCTCCGTCTTGCCGACACCAGTCGGCCCCAGAAACAGAAAGGTACCAATCGGCCGATTCTCATTGCGCACGCCCGCGCGAGCGCGGCGCAGAGCATCACTGACGACATTAACGGCGCGAACTTGATTAACCATTCGTTCATGAATTAAATCCTCCATATGCAGCAGCCGCTCGCGGTCTTCGGTCGTATTAGCTACGCTAACTTTAACGTCCATTGTTCGCTCGATTGCTTGCTGCACAGAATTCATGGGCACGATACCAGACTCGCTGAAACTGGCCGCCGACTCTAGCAATTTAAGCGCCCGGCCAGGCATAGCTATATCGTGAATGTAACGCTGGCTCAAGCGATAAGCTTCGTTAATCGCTTGTATCATATAGGTAACTTTTCGGTTGAATTCAATTGAAATTAGCTGTTCTTGCAGAACTTTTTTAGTCTCTGCCTCGTTTGTCTCGGCGACATTAATACGGTTAAGCGAGTTAGCTAACGACGGGTTGCGGCGGCTAATTTCGAGATAGCGCTGTTCGTCCATGCTTAAAATTAAGCGTAGCCTGCCAGCATCTAAAATCGGCTGTAATACGTTTGTCAAATCTACTGACCCCACGCCCTCTTCGAAAAATAACTGCGCATCATCAAGGCAAACAATTATATTCTTGGCATTGTAAGCTTCACCTAAAACCTGCATGATTAAGTTTTCAAGTTCGCCGCGTCCTGGCGCTGCCGCAATCAGCGACGCCGAGTCAAGAATGAAGATCTGGCGGAAGCGAAGATTTTCGGGTACATTCGCAGCAGCATCCAAAATTCGTTCCGCGAAAGCATGAATTACTGACGTTTTACCAACACCAGCTTGGCCGATAAGACCCGCGTTTTGCCGCCCGCCCGTACCAAAAGCTTCCACTAGCTGATCAATCACCTGCACATGCGATGGTATGTCAATCGACAAGGTATTACGGCTAGCACCAATTTGCTCGCTGATATTTTGCCCGAATCGCTCAAGGTGCGGAATCCAACCAAACGACCAATCACGCGCCAAGCCGCCAGTCCGCCGCCGCTGGCCAAAATGCCGAACAATCTCCATCAAATGCTCTTGCCACAAAATACCAGCATCCAAATCTTCATCTCCTAAATGAGTTTGCGCTATTATCGATTGATAATTCGGAAAGCTCCTCACTAGCGCTGTAGCTAATACGGCACCGCTGATACGGTCTAGCTGATTGGCTTGGCGAATGTCGTCAGCTACACTCCACAGTTCGTCAACGGAAATCGTCCAACTCTCAGCGAAAGTGGCTAAAAATGACGGCGTCATACCAAGCCGTACCCCCATGAATTGGCCGCTTGACACTTCACCAATTACTTTAGCAACCTCTCGTACGCTCGGTTCTCGCGACAACCGGCCCAACACGTCGCCAGCTAACAAATCATCAACCGAACCGCCCTTACCAGCTGGCAGATCGTGAACGTGCCAATTATAAAATTTCACTGCCATATATAATACTGCCGCCAGAGCGCCACACAGCCAACCTAGCGACAGACGCTCCATAGTTACTAGCATAGTACCCGATACCACTAGCAATAACGCTAACCATGAAAGGCTTTTTGCAATCATCGGCGACAGCAGCCGCCCAAAGCGCGCTTCGCTGGCTCGCTGAGACCCATATCTAAAAGTACCTAAAGATGCCATGGTACCCACCCCGATATTGCCGCAACAACCATTACCGCTGGCATCGCTGGCACCAACGGCCAAATAGCCAAACGCAGTAGACCAATCAACAGCATCAAGCACAAGGCTGCTACACCTATCAGCAGCGTTATTGTCCTTATAAAGCCGCCAATAATCCGCGATACCAAGCGATCAAAAAACGCCCGCAACTGCACCCCGATTGGTCCGCGCACTTTCCCGGCTGAAATCTGCCGCCACGGCGCAAATAGTGTCTTGAGTAATAATCCCAGCGAAAACGTATCGTATAATCGCTCTATAGACTCCCAAACATCTATTGCTGCCCGCTTCCATCCAACGCTATACCACCACGAAATCATGCCCACAATAAACATATGCTTTTTATTATAATTCAAAAAGCATTTGGACGCTACTATAATGCGCCAAAAACAGGTATAATGAGTTTTATGCGTCAAACTCTCACGACTATGCTGGGGAAGACTGTCAGGAAAGCTGCACAGATTCGCGGCGGTAGCGGCTCAGCCTTACCAGGCTTGGTAATTGAAAAAATCGACTCAGATTTTGTTAGCCGCACATTACAGCAACTACCAATGGGTATAGCACTCATCAGCGGCACTAATGGCAAAACCACTACCACCAAAATTGTTGTCGAATTACTAGAAAGCCAAGGCCTGAAAGTATTTACCAACCGTACTGGCAGCAACTTCACGCGCGGCGTGGCAGCAGCGCTATTAGGCGAAGTTGATTTGCACGGACGAATTAACGCCGATATTGCCGTGCTTGAACTCGACGAAGCCTATGCTGTTCACTTTGTAAAAGCAATCAAGCCAAACTACTGTTTGCTGCTCAACGTTATGCGCGACCAGCTAGACCGCTTCGGCGAAATTGACAATACCGCCAAGCTCCTCCACAATGTTGCAATAAACACAACAAAATGCGTAGTCCTTAACCGCGACGACCCGCGACTAAGTAGTCCTGATTTTGTAAACGACATCAAATCACCGCTGCGAAGTTTTGGCGTTAATCCAAAATATTCGCAGACTTTCCCTTCTGATGATTCTCTACGCAGTAGCGAGCAAAATGCGGCTAAATTGTACGCTGACGACACCAGTCTTGAAGAGTTTAAAGACCAGCACGCCGTTATCGGCTTCAACGGCAGCGATCACTCGGTGAATCTAAATCTGCGTGGCATCTACAATCTTCAAAATGCCACTGGTGCTGTTGCTTTAGTGCGCGCAATTCTCGGTAATAGTCTAAATGTTGATTCTATGCTCAAAGCGCTATCAGGTATTAAGCCAGCTTTTGGCCGCGGCGAGCAATTAATAATAGATGGACAACCCTGCGAGCTAGTATTGGTCAAAAACCCGGCTGGCTTCCGTTTGGCCCTAGCTTCGTTCGATCCAGCAAACTATGCCACTATGATAGCTATTAACGATGCTTACGCTGATGGCCGCGATATGAGCTGGCTCTGGGATGTCGATTTCGATAGCTTACAAGAACAAGGTGTCACTGCTGTATCTGGTGTCCGCGCCTATGACATGGCTCTGCGACTAGAATATGACGAAGTACCTATCGATTTTGTCGATACCGACCTGGCGGTTGCGCTGCGCCAACTTATCGCTAAACACACTCGCCAACCAAAGCGCATTTATTGTAGCTACACCGCGATGTTAGCATTACGACGACTACTAGCCCGTTATACCGACGTGGAGGAAATACGATGAAAAAGCAACCGCAATCTATCACTATCTTGCAACTTTATCCGCGCGATATGAACATTTACGGCGACTGGGGCAATGTTCTGACTCTCAAGCGGCGGCTAGAATGGCGTGGTTTTGCTACCAAACTAATCGAATATAACGTTGGCGACGCTTTTCCAGACGATGTTGATTTAATCGTCGGCGGTGGTGGACAAGACTCTGGACAGTTACGAATTAGCGATGACCTGCAAAAGATTGCCCCGCAGCTCAAACGATTAGCTGATGACGATTTACCAATGTTAGTTATCTGCGGTTTATACCAACTATTCGGCCGCTCGTTTACTACCAAAGACGGCGACATAATTCCTGGTATCGGTATTCTTGACCTAGAGACAATTGGTGGTGACGAGCGCATTGTTGGTAATATTATCGTCAAAAGTCCAGAATTCGGTGAAATTATCGGTTATGAGAATCACTCCGGGCTAACTACGCTTGGCCAAAATACCGCAGCACTCGGCGACGTCATCAAGGGTGTAGGCAACAATAATATTGATGGCCGTGAAGGTGCCTGTTATCGTAACGTTATCGGTACCTATTTGCACGGTCCGCTCTTGCCAAAGAATCCGCACATTGCCGATTGGATGATTTCGCAAGCTATAATCCGTAAATACGGTGCCGTCGTTTTAGACCCGCTTGAAGACAAGTATACCAAACAGGCTCGTGATATCGCCAAAAAACGCCCGCGCTAGCCACTACTTTTAACACTATCCTCAGATTGGACCTGCTATACTGGTAGAAGTGACCAAAATGAGCGCTGTAAAAAAACCAAAAATTAATCGTATTGTCAGCCTAGATTTAATGAGAGGCTGGTTTTTGGTGATAATCATACTTGATCATTTAAGTTATTTTCCAAACGGCCTCGTGTTCATCAGTGGCGACAGCAGATTATACGTCACTGCCGCCGAAGGGTTCTTTATTATTTCTGGATTAGTATTAGGTATTGTCCGCGGCGCTAAATTAACAGAGCGCTCGTTTAGATACGCTGCTAAATTGATCTGGCGGCGAAGCTTCATGCTATATCTAACCAGTATCATCATTACAATATTATCGATTGCGATCGGCTGGCATTTTGTTGGTAACGACGGCGTCAAATCGCCTTTGCCTCCGCTAGATAGCAATATCTTTAGTTTATTTTGGAGAATAGTTACTTTGCAAGAATTCTACGGCTGGGCCGATTACTTGCGTCTATATGCGATATTTTTGGCACTAACACCAGCTGCGCTTTGGCTGCTGCGCCGCGGCAAATGGTACATCGTTCTAACCGTCAGCACTCTAGTTTGGCTGCTAACGCCAAAGCCGGTTAACGAATTCACTCAGCCATTTACTTGGCAATTTATTTTTTTCATCGCCTTCACGCTAGGATTTTACTCGCCGCAAATTAAATCATGGTGGAATAGTTTGCCCGCCAAAACGCGGCGCTACACTAAAACTATCATCTTTACCCTGTTTATCATCACTTTCATCGCCAATGTTTTTGCCGAGTTTTTCGCGCCAGCCTTAAACGATAATCTTTCGACAGCTATTAATAATTTTCACCCTATCCTAGCGGCCAGCTTCGATAAGTTAGCTCTAACGCCAGCGCGCATAGCTATGTCGCTGCTCTGGTTTATTGGGTTTTTTATGATTTTCCAGCGTTTTGAAAAACAAATTAAACGCTACCTCGGCTGGCTACTTATTCCGTTTGGGACTAATTCGCTTTACGTTTATTCAATTCATGCCTTCGTAGTCATGGGAGCGCATCTAATAGTCAATCCGCAATATGGCGCGCCAGCTAGTTATTTCAATTCTTTTGACCGTCTAGCCGAGGTTCCTCAAAACCTCGCGCTATCGATTTTGGTGATTGCAATTATTTATCTAGCAGTGCGAACCAAATTTTTGATGAAGATTATTCCGCGCTAAACTTAGTGATTTTTAGCGGTGATAAATCGATCGTTTCGACCTCGCGATAGTTGCCTGGCAGACTAGCTTTCATATCGCTATAGTAGACATTATAGATATTCTTTGCGCGGGTAAATGTTTTTTTCGTGTCGGTAACTTGGCGGTTGCTACCATCTAGCGGAGCATAGCCGCCGCCAAGATGTTCGTCACTGCTAGCAAAGTATATTTGGCAATTCGGTAGATAGTAGTCTAATTCAATAGCCACATACGGATCGGCCGCTAACACCACATCGTTTTCGCTACATTTAACTATAGAAGCAACAGAGTTGACGTTTGGCTTTTGCATACGCTGAAAGTTATAATTACCAGCCTGGCTGAGGTTAGTTGCCCCGACCACCAGAACTACCAGCAGAACTAACGGTGAGGCTATTCGCCAAACCTCACGATTCTCACGTTCGGTCGACAGCGCGAGACTAGCTCCCACGAGCATAACTAAGCCAATCGCAACGTGCACCAAATAACGCTCGACATACATCGGTTTATACAGAGAAATCACCATCAATAGCATTATCGGCACGCTGATATAACTAACTAATAGCCACAAAATATCATTTTTTTTCTTAACATGAAAAGTAATAACAATTGAGCGGACAGATACAAAAATTATCGCTAGCACCAATATTGAAGCAATCACACTCAGCTGCCAAAGCGGCTGGTATATTGTATTAAACGAAACAATACCAATTAACTGCTCGAGATTCATTGGCTGTCCAATTGGCGCGAGCGCACCATTGCCAACCTGTTTCAAAAAAGACGATAGCCACGGGAGAAACAGCAACAAACTAAACGCATAAGCCCCTATCCAGCGGCACTCTTTCCATGAAGACTTACGCAGCTTACCAGCATCCATCGC
>JABCOE020000016.1 GCA_013333795.2 Candidatus Saccharimonadota bacterium
CGAACAGATAGTCGAAGCCAAGGGCGCTTCGGCGGTAGCGCGCAGCCATTCGCGCGGTAAGATCCTAAAGCCGCAGTCGATGTGTTCAATCGCTGCCGAGGATTCAGTGAAACGCTTGCCGACCGGTATTGCTGACCTCGACGCAGTGCTAGGCGGCGGCATTCTGCCGGCAGGTGTAATGCTGTTAGCAGGGCAGCCGGGTATCGGTAAATCGACGTTGTTGATGCAGGTAGCAGCGCATGTTGCCGAGCAATCATCGGTCCTATATGTCAGCGGCGAGGAAAGCGCTTCTCAGGTTAAGCTCCGCGCTACTCGCCTCGGTGCGACCTCTGGAGATGACCTGCAGTTTGTCGCTAGTACTAGCGCTGACGACATTGCTGCGACAATCCGCAGCGGCCAGTATAAATTGGTAATTATCGACAGCATCCAAACGCTTAGTCTCGAGGAAATCGCCAGCGCGCCAGGTACCGTTAGCCAGATTACCAACTCGAGCAACGTTATTATCCGGGCGGCAAAAGCTTCGGGTGCAGCGGTAATTTTAGTGGGCCACGTTACCAAGGAGGGCTCGATCGCCGGGCCGAAAGTTCTCGAGCACCTAGTCGATGTGGTCTTGCAATTCGAAGGCGACCGTTACGGCGGCTTCAAAGTGGTGCGCGCCGTCAAGAATCGCTACGGCTCGACTAGCGAAGCGGCAATTTTCGAGATGAACGATAAGGGTTTGCGGGTCGTCGAAAATCCGTCAGCCGCACTGCTAGCTGAGCGCCAAAACGCTGATGGCTCGGTGGTATTGGCGACGCTTGAAGGCAACCGCCCGATTCTCGTTGAGATACAGGCCCTTGTCAATTCGACTAATTTCGGGTATCCTAAGAGGACAGCCAGCGGTTTCGACCTCAATCGTCTCAATCTGCTCATTGCGGTGCTAGAGAAGCGCACCAAATTGAATTTATCCGATAAAGATATTTATGTGAATGTAGTTGGCGGCTTGAAGCTTGCCGACCGGGCAGCAGACTTGGCGGTGGCTATGGCGATTGCTAGCGCGGCGGCTGGGCGTAAACTCGACGATGGCCTGGTGGTATTCGGCGAAGTGGGCTTAGGCGGCGAGATTCGCTCGGCGCAAGGCGCCGATAAGCGCCTGAACGAAGCCAAAAAGCTTGGCTTCACCCAAGCGATTGCGCCAGCAACCTCTGGCAAAAAGAATTCATTTGTAAAAGGCGTCAAAGATTTACGCCAAGCTTTGATCGGCTATCTCAAGTAGCTAGTAGCTAATCAAAGCTAAAAGAAAGGAAAATATGCAAACCAAAGACTTAATATTATTAGCGGTTACGCTGCTTATTTTGGGCGAGGTGTCGTACTTACTAGCGCGCCTGCCCAAAAACTCCATCAAATCAAAAGATCGGGCTATCTTGGTAGATACCTCGGTGCTGATGGACGGGCGAATTGTACCGGTAGCGCAAACTGGTTTTATCGGCGGTACGCTGGTGATTCCACGCTCGGTTATCGGCGAACTGCAGTTTCTAGCTGACCACGCCGATGCTGATAAACGTGCTCGTGCTCGCTATGGGCTTGATGTGGTCACCGAGCTGCAAGCTATGGAGCGCGTCAACGTCGAATTGCTGCAAGACGGCAGCCACGCCCGCGAAGGCGTTGACGCCCGCCTACTCAAGCTAGCTAAGCAGCACGGCGCAGTGATCATGACTCTAGATTACAATCTAAACAAGGTTGCTGCGGTAGAAGGTACTGAAGTACTAAACCTCAACGAACTAGCGCAGAGCATCCGGATGGAACACCTACCTGGCGAGAAAATCACGTTAGAGCTTATTCAGAAGGGGCAGGACGCGCATCAGGGCGTAGGCTACCTACCAGACGGCACAATGGTTGTTGTCGAGCAGGCGAGCGCTCAGATAGGTCAGACGCTAAATGTCGAAATTATCCGCAATTTGCAGACCGCAGCCGGCCGGATGATTTTTGCCAAGAAAATAGAGCCTGTTGGCAAGCCTCTTAAATCAACCGCCAAAGCTGCGAGTAAAACTCAAAAAACGGCGAAAATCGCAGCCGCAGCAGCATCGAAAACTCCCGCAAAAAGCACTACTATTGCTAAGCAGCGTCCTGCCGGCCGCGCCCGCGGCCAATCGTCAGCTGGCAGCGCTAGCAACCGTGATTCAGCTAAAAAGGTAGGTGAAACCAAAACTCAAGCTAGACCAGCCAGCAAAAAAGCTAATTCGCCGAAAACAAAACCGCAGCCGAAGCCAGCTGCTCCAGCGACTCGGCGCCAGAGTGCTCGCCGCCGCCCCGACCACGAGAGCGACTTGATCGATCTAGTCAATAACCAATAAAATCGCCAGCGCGATATACAAATAGCACGCTGCTAGAAGCGTGCTATTTTGCTGGGTATTAGCGGCAAACTACTGCGATACGAAGCGGATTTAATCGTCGTCATCGCTGTTACTGTTTGGATTGTAGCTGGCGCTACTAGTCGCCGTGTAGTAGCCAATGTCGGTAATTTTGGCGGTTAGCGTGCCGCTACTGGCTGCTGACAGGTTGCCTTTATGAATATTCCAGATGCCGCTGCTGTCGACTTGCTTACTGGCGACAACGGTACTGCCAGATAATAATTCGATGTTTTGCAGTTTGTAACGGCCGCTGGTATAGACGATGGATACGCCGCCGCTAGTTACTGTTAGCGTAACGTTCGGCTTTGGATCGTCGCACTTGTGTGCATCGTCGTCTTTCTCGGCGTCGTAGCTAGAGTCGTTAGGCGTGACTATCTCTTTTCTGGTGATTGGATCAGCCATTTTCATGACATCAATTTCGATCTTGGCGGCTTCGGGAGTACAGGACGTAGCCTTCTTTTTCGAGACGCGGTCGAAAGTCACCTTGGCATTAGTAGCAGCGCTGGCCTTGTTGTAATATGACGGATAAATCTCTCCCTTGATTGTCTGGATGCCGCTCGGCGCAGTATACCAGTCGCTTAATTTTAGTTTAACTTGGTCGGCATACATCTTGGAGATGTCGGCCATCGTACGGTCGAAGAACATAGCTGGAATCAGCGAGTTGCCATTGCGCAGCGGCGAGGTGTCAGAATTGCCTAGCCACACCGCCATCGATAGGTTCGGTGTGTAGCCGGCAGCCCAGATATCTTTAGCGCTAACCTTGCCATTAATCTCGCTGTTGCTGGTACCAGTCTTGACAGCTGCCTTGACGCCGGCGCGACCGAGGTTGACTAGGTAGTCGCGGCCCGCCAATCCAGCGCGCGCCTTGCCGTCGCCAAGGATGTCGCTAACGATGTAAGCTGCTTGCTGGTCGATGACTTGCTTGCTGGATTCTTTGTATTGCTTGAGAGTTTGGCCGTTGCTATTGGCGACTTTGAGAATGGTCGTCTGCGGCTTGTAAGTACCCATTCGCCCTAGCGTCGCGAAAGCATTGACGTGATCGACCAGGCGCGTGCCGCAGCCGCCGATAGCGCTCGACAGGCCAGCTTGCGCGTCGGCGCCTTGCGTGCAGTACTGCAAATCGCCGGCCGAACGGATAAGCGACCAGGTGCTGCCGCTGTTGTTCTTCTCGTTGATAGCCATAGCTTTGATGGCTGGAATGTTGCGGGAGCGAGCCAGCGCTTGGCGCAAGGTGATATTGCCCTGGAACTTGTTGTCGGCGTTATTCGGGCTGTAATTGCCCGGGAAAGTTGTCTTGGAATCTGCTAGAATCGAGCCGCTGCCGTAATTGGCGTTATTGCCGCCTTGGTTGCTAAATAAGCGGGCGTAAACAAGCGGCTTAATCGACGAACCCGGCTGAATGAAAGCGGTGGCCGCATTGTCCTGCCCGAAGCCAGCGTAATTAAAGTCGCGGCTGCCGACTAGGGCGATAAGCTGGCCAGTCTTGGTATCTTCGATGGCTGCTGCGCCGTTTGAGAAACCAGCAAACTGCGAGCAGTTGCGATAACCGCAGTTACCATCGGTAATCTCGCCGTTAAATAATTTGGTTATATTGGTTTCTAGGGTTGTTTGCGCGTCGAGGTCGAGTGTTGTCTTGACTGATAAACCGCCTTCGCCGACGATAGTCTTGCCAAGCTCTTCCTCTAGCTGTTTCTTGACCATCTGCACAAAGTGCGGCGCCTTGACGTTGGCGTATTGGTCGGCCAGCGGTTTGATGGTATCCATAATGTCGACTTTCTTGGCTGTCGCTGCCTCTTGTTTGGATATGTAATTCATCGAGACCATGTCGTCCAGTACTTTGTGCTGGCGTTCGACAAGCGCTTTGCGGCCGTAAGTATTGTACGGATTGTAAAGCGACGGGTTGTTCGGGATAGCGGCTAGCAGCGAGCATTCTGGCAAAGTTAAATCTTTGGATGATTTGCCGAAATAAGTTTGCGCGGCCGATTCGACGCCGTTGCGCCGGCCGCCGTACGGCGATTCGTTGAGGTACAAGCCGAGGATTTGGTCTTTGCTGTACATTCGTTCGACCTCGATGGCTAGAATCATCTCTTTGATTTTGCGCGGAATACCCGACAAGCCCCGCTGCATAGCTTCGTCCTTAGTAAAGAACACTTTCTTGACTAGCTGCTGCGTTAGCGTCGAGCCGCCCTGCACGGCGTTGCCCTGCGAGTTGCTGATAAAGGCGCGAACAATACCGTTAGCGCTGATGCCGCTGTGCTTATAAAAATCTTTGTCCTCGATGGCTATGGTGGCCTTGCCCATGCATGGCGCGATGGTTTTGGCGTCGACTACTAGCGTATAGTCGCCAGTGCCTTTATCTTCCCAGAGCAGCTTGTCGTTGCGGTCGTAGTATTTGGTGACTGTCGTTTTGACGCGCTGTGCCAGGGTATCAGGGTTGATTTTGTCGAGATCTTTACGGAAATAGGCGAAAAGCGAAGCCACGCCAATAACCATCAGCAGCAAAGCGATGCCGACAACTTTCAGCGCCATAATTGCGCCGTCGCGGCTAAACCAGTATTTGGCTAGGCGTTTCGGATGCAGGCGGTATAGTAAGCGCTTGACTGGATGTTTCGGCAGGGTTGCCAGATATTCGGCTTTTTTGCGCGCTCGCGCGTCTTTCTTGACTCGGCGTTTATTGGCTAAATTAGCATAAGCGCTGACGCCGCCAGCTACTTTTCGTTTCTTGTTTCCCACTTTCACTCTTCCCATAAGCAATATTTCCACCATTATAGCACTGTTCGCATCACGACGGCTAGTGCTTTTGCTGATAATTTGCAAATATGTTACTATCTCACTATTAAATAAAGAAAGGTTTCAGATGACGCTAGCAGAAGAACTAACGTGGCGCGGACTCATCAACCAGACGACGTTCGCTGATGTCAAAGATATAAACGAGCCGCGAACGTTCTATTTTGGCGTTGACCCTAGCGCGCCGAGTATGACTATTGGCAACTTGGCAGCGATGATGCTGTGCCGGCACTTTATCGACCACGGTTACAAACCACTGCTGCTAGTCGGCGGCGCTACCGGTATGATCGGCGATCCAGACGGCAAGAAGCAAGAGCGCGACCTGCGCAATGCTGAAACAGTGGCGCGTAATGTCAAAGGTTTGGCGGCGCAATTCCGCCAAGTTTTCCGCGGCCAGGATTTTGAAATTGTTGATAATGCCGACTGGTTCTCGCAGATTAATTACATTGATTTCTTGCACAAAATCGGCAAACATATCAGCATGACGCAGCTGCTCGACCGCGAATTCGTGCAGCAGCGTATTGGCGAGGGCGGCGCTGGCATCAGCTACGGTGAGTTTAGTTACGCCCTGATTCAAGGCTACGACTTCTTGCATTTGTACTGCGAAAAAGGCGCCACTTTGCAACTAGCTGGTGCCGACCAGTGGGGTAATGGCATCATTGGCGTGTCGCTGATTCGCAAGCTCGAAAGTAGCGAAGCGCACGTTTTGACCGCGCCGCTCGTCATCAACAAGCAAACTGGCGTCAAGTTCGGCAAGTCCGAGGGTGGTGCTATCTGGCTCGACCCCGAGATGACCAGTCCGTACAAGTTCTATCAATTCTGGCTCAACTGCGACGATGAAACTAGCGAAGATCTGATCAAAATCTACACGCTGCTCGATCGCGACACTGTTGAGGCGCTGATTGATAATCATCGCGCTAACCCTGGCGAGCGCGCCTTGCAAAAAACCTTAGCGCGCGAAGTTACTGATTTGGTGCACGGCCGCCAGCGCCGCGAGAGCGTCGAGCGGGTGACGGCGGCGCTGTTTGGCGGCGGCGATATTGCGGCGCTTAACAGCGACGATTTGAACGCTTTAGCTAACGAAATCCCGACGGTTGACCTCGAGACGACGGTGGTGGCAGCGCTGGTCGCTACTGGCTTATGTACTAGCAACGGCGAAGCGCGCCGGCTGATTCATAATAACGCGATTAGCGTCAACGGCGCGAAGATTGCCGGCGACATGCCGCTGACTGAGACTAGCTTAATCAAAAAGGGCAAGAATGACTTCTTGCTGGTGAAATAATTGGAATAGGAGGAAATCATGAAGAAAATTATCGGTTTTGATCTGGACGACACGCTGGCGGTTAGCAAATCGGCGATTTCGCCGCGCATGGCGGATTTACTCGCTAAATTGCTGGAAAATTATCAAGTTTGCGTCATTTCCGGCGGCAAATTTGAGCAATTCCAAAAGCAGGTCATCGACCAGATGAACGTTTCGCCGGAATTGCTGGCGCGCTTCCACATGATGCCGACATGCGGCACGCGTTATTATACATTTAACGTCGATGCTAACGAGTGGCAAACGCACTATAAAGAGGATTTCACCGACGAACAAAAGCAGAAAATCACTCAGGTTCTGGAAGAATCGGCGCGCAAATTTGATTTGTGGGAAGCAAATCCCGACGGCGAAATTATCGAGGATCGTTTGAGCCAAGTGACTTATTCAGCACTCGGTCAGCAAGCTTCGCCCGAGAAAAAATACGCCTGGGCAGAAGCCAACAAAGTAGTCCGCAAGCAAATGCGCGACGACGTCGCCGCCAAATTGCCAGAGTTCGAAGTGCGCCTGGGCGGCACCACTAGCGTCGACATCACCAAAATCGGCGTCGATAAAGCCTACGGCATGAAAAAGTTGATGGAAGCTACTGGCGCCAGCAAGGAAGAAATCTTGTTTTTCGGCGACAAAATAGAAGAAGGCGGCAACGACTTCCCGGTCAAAAACCTAGGCATTGACTGCATCGCCGTGGAGCGCTGGCAAGACACCGCCTACGCGTTAGAAGGCATCATCGCTGTGACCGAGTAGATTTTCGAGCAAAATTCAAGCCAGCAAAACACCCGGCTAGCTAACCGGGTGTTTTTAGTAAAATCAATCAAGGGAAAGAGATAAGCGAGGCGGGCCACCCCGGCGCGAGAAATTGGGGAAAATCTCGCGCCGGGGGTGGCGCTCACTGCAGTAGGTCAGCCCCGGAGGACCAGTCTACTGTAGCGCTTGACGGTAACGAGACGGGGCTCAAGCCCCGCCAACTTCCGCTCAATGTCGCTGAGAGCCATATCCGGCAAGGAGTCGACGAAGGCGTGATCGTTCCTGTCACGCTCATCAAGCACGAGCTCAATGTAGAGATCGAGCTCATTGAACTCGATGGTGATGACCTGCTGTGGGTTGTCGAGCGCGAGACGAACACCTCGCTCGACAAGGTCTCTGGCAACAAACTTATCAAAAGAAATCATCGTTCCTCCTAGAACGACATTCTCGCGTCAGGGGTGGTCGTCTGTGCCACCATGCGAGATATCTGCTCGCGACTAAATCTCGGGCAAGTATCTCGCACGGTGGGCCTCGCTTATCAAAAAACTCTTTTGGACAAGGATTCGCTCTACTTGTCAACAAAAGCTTGATATATAATATCATACTAGAGCAGCAATGTCAATACTTTTTCGCAATTTCCCGTAAAATCTATAAAATTTCAAAGTAAAATAAATAACTTAACAAAAAATCTCACCAAAGAAAATAGCCCGCCGAATTGGCTCAAACCGGAATTGGGTTGTTATATATCAACCCGGGAAACGCTTAATATAGTTAAGCGTCTCAACCGGTATTGAAAAAACCAATTCGGCGAGCTATTTTCTGGCGGGCTTGTTAGCCCTTTCGAGCCGCTTTAGCAGCCTTGTCGGCAGCCTCGAGGGCCGCCTGGGCGGCCTCTAAGACCTCTCTGTAGTCGAGAGATGACGCACGCGGATCATCTCTCCATGAGGCCCAAACAGCCTCGTCTGCCGCTCGAGCGGCAGACTCTTCTCTCATGGCCTCCCCGACCTGAACGGCCAGGGAGACAAAAAAGCCGAGAACGACGGCGACGGCTACAACAAAGCTCATGATTCCCTCCTTGGAAACCATCACTCAAGGCAAAAGGGCACTTCTCGCCCTTTTTTTCGGATAGCCTCGAGCGAAAAGCTATTATGAATATAGCACATTATCGTATAAATGTCAAGCGTTTTTCGCAATTTTCCTGAAAACTAGTACAATAAACTTATGAATCTCGCAACCAACCTTGAGCAAATCAAAGGCGTCGGCCCGAAAACGGCGGCTGAGCTGCGGCGGGCGGGACTGCAGACAGTTGGTGATATTCTGATGTTTTTGCCGCGCAAACACGAGGACTTCACTAACGTGACACCGATTGCCGAGCTGCAGCCCGGCAAGGTAACGATTCGCGCCCGCTGCCAGCAAATCAACACTCGGCCAGTCCGCCGCGGCCTGCGCCTGACTACGGCGGTATTGGCTGACGACACTAGTAAACTTAACGCTGTTTGGTTCAATCAGCCGTACCGAGTGCAGCAGCTGGGCGGCAGCAATGAATGGTTTTATTTCAGCGGCACGTTTGAGTATAACTACGGCCGCTACCAGCTAACCAACCCGACGGCCGAGCTAGCCAAAGAATTGCCAGTACAAGCCGATCGGCTACTACCGGTTTACCATGCGGGGCGCGGGCTAAAATCGCAAACAGTACGCAAAGTTATCGAGCAATTGCGCCCGCTGATGAGCGTCTTGCCCGAAACTTTGCCGCCGAGCGTCGTGCAAAGCGAGCGACTAATTAATCGTGCTGCAGCGATTTCGGTGATGCATTTTCCGCGCAACGAAAGGGAAGTTGAGCAGGCCCGCCAGCGCTTAGCCTTCGAAGAGTTATTCGAGCTGGTTTTGGCTAGCC
This sequence comes from Candidatus Saccharimonadota bacterium, assembly GCA_013333795.2. GTDB lineage: Bacteria > Patescibacteriota > Saccharimonadia > Saccharimonadales > Saccharimonadaceae > Saccharimonas. The sequence goes on from JABCOE020000016.1 coordinate 9,131, forward strand.
AGCTCAACAAAATTGACAACCAGAAGCTGGCTGGCTTCGCGATTCCGTTTGAAAAGTCTGTCGTGCAGGATTTTGTCAAGAAACTGCCATTTACACTAACCAACGCCCAGCGCCGCGCCGCCTGGGACATCTTGCGAGATTTCGAGCGCGCCGCGCCGATGAACCGCTTGCTGCAAGGCGACGTTGGCAGCGGCAAGACAGTGGTGGCCGGATTGGCAGCGCGGCAGGCGGCGAGCGCTGGCTATCAAACGGCATTCATGGCGCCGACCGAGATTCTGGCGCGGCAGCACGCCGAGCCGCTGGCTAAGCTGCTCGAGCCGTTCGGCGTGGCGGTTGGTTTGCTGATTGGCAGCGTCAAGGGTAAAGCCCGTCAAACGCTCTACCAGCAAATCGCGAGCGGCGCGGTTGATGTGGTCGTTGGCACGCACGCGCTTATCCAGGACAAAGTAGAGTTTCACCGTTTGGGTTTTGTGGTTATCGATGAACAGCATCGCTTCGGTGTCGAGCAGCGGCAGAAATTGCTGATGAAGGTTAAGGACGAGGAGGGGAAGTCGGGGGCGCTTGATACACTTTCTGAACCTATGACGATTGCCGCTGGCTCGTCTCGAGAGACCGGGCGCGTAGCCCCAGGCTCGCGAGCGAGACACGGAGGTGAGGAAAGTATATCGAGCGCCCCGCTAAACGCAAAAAAACCATCGATAACTGCTGCCATGCCGCACCTCTTAGCGATGACGGCCACGCCGATCCCGCGCAGTTTGGCGCTGACTGTTTACGGCGAACTAGCCGTCAGTGTCCTCGACGAGTTGCCGCGCGGCCGACGGCCGATTCTTACCAAAATTATTTCGCCGCCCTCGCGCGAGGCCGCTTATACTGCTATCGACCAGCAAATTGCCCAGGGTCGCCAAGTTTACGTAGTTTGCAGCTTAATCACTGACAGCGATTCTAGCGATCGTAAAAGTGTCGAAGCTGAATACAAACGACTCAAAAATAGTATTTTTGGCCACCGCCGCATCGCTATGCTGCACGGCAAGATGACCGCTAGCGAAAAAGATCAAATCATGCAAGCTTTCAAAGATCAACGATATGATATCTTGGTTAGTACTACCGTCATCGAAGTTGGTGTCGACGTACCGAATGCTACGATTATGATGATTGAGGACGCCGACCAATTTGGCTTAGCACAATTGCACCAGCTGCGCGGGCGGGTCGGCCGCGGCCAGCACCAAAGCTTCTGCTATTTGATGATGAGCACAAACAATAAGCCTAGCCAGCGCCTGCGCGAGATTGAACAATCCAACGACGGCTTTCATCTGGCAGAGGTCGATATGAGCTTGCGCGGCCCCGGCGAGATTTACGGACGCATGCAGCACGGCGCTCTTAATCTGCAAATCGCTACGCTAGCCGACACGCAGCTGATTGCTCGCGCCCAAAAAGCCGCTAAACGCTTCATCGATAGCGGCGAAAGCTTATCAAAATATCCAGCGCTAGAAGCGCGCGTCCGCCACAACCAGCGGGTGACAACGCTTAATTAGAATTATTTTCGAGTTTTTTTAATTGTTTTTTCTAGATTGATTATACGCCTCGTGTGATTTTCGGTTATGTAATCAGTAGACCAAAACTTGTTGCTCTGAATAAAAAATATTACACCTATCAGAATCGTATTGATAATTGTCAATACGGCGATAATCGATATGACTATAGTCTGTTTGCTGGTTTTGCTATTTCGCATACTTAACCTCCGAGGAATGCTGATGTTTTGTATCTGTAGGCTCTCCGTAACTTAAAACCGAGTATATAGCACAATGCTTATGTTTGGCAAATTCTATCTGTCTTTTGCCTTTTGCCGAGCCACTGCCAAACGGCGTGCTATAATACAATGCATGTACAGCGGGACAACATTTCGTTCGCATTCGGGCAACTTTATCGGCGTGCATCAGAAAATCGACCGGATTGCTCGCCGCGATTTGCGCAAAATATCAAGGGTTGGCCGCGGTTTTCCTTCTGCCAAGGATATTTTGCATTTCGAAGGCAACAACGGCCCCGACGGCATCAAGCGCAAAAGTCCGGGCGTCGATGAGCCGTGGCATTTCATCGACCCCAGCGACCCCAGCGATACGGCGCTGGTCGAGATGATTATGGATCATTATGCCAATTTGGTGCAGGCGCTTAAAAAGCGTAATAATGTGCGGGCAGCCTTTGAGGCGGCTTGGATGGCGCATGCTATCACCGACGGGCTAACGCCGGCGCATCATTATCCGTTAGGCGAAAAGATCGAGGAGCTGTGGGGGCGGCCTCAAAACGAGCGGGCGTCGATCGCTGAAAAAGGCATCATCAGAGGCTCGACCATGCGCGAGACTCTTAGTAAAAACTGGGAGTATTGGGGTGCCAAGGGTGTGTTTGCGACGCATGTGTTATTTGAGCTAGGCGTAGCGACCAGCATCAAGACGACCAAATTTCCCGATTCGGCGCCAAATTCAATCTGGCTCAAGCTAGCAGACGATAAGGGTTTGCAGACGGTATTTCTCGATGCAGTGCAGCAAGTTTACGGGCTAGGCATGTACGAGGAATTCTGGAAGCGCGGCTGGACGACTCATCTAGCGCAGCAGACGCGGCAAACGCTGATTCCGCTGATCGCTAATGTCATCACGTATTTTTGGTACCGCGCCTACCGCGAGGCGCACCAATGAGTTCGATCCGAGTAATCGCCGGGCGTTTCGGCGGGCGGCTGCTGGATGCACCTAAAGATAACAACACTCGCACCAAGCCGATGGGCGAGCGGATTCGCAACGCTATGTTCAATAGTATCGGCAACGAGATTAACGGCGCGCAGATTTTAGACGCTTTTGCTGGTACTGGCGCGGTTGGCCTCGAAGCTCTCAGCCGCGGTGCTGCCCGCGTAACGTTCATCGAACGCGATAAAATTGCTCAAAAAATCTTAAGCAATAATGTGTCCTCGCTAGGCGTTCAACATGAAACAAAAATTATTAGCGCCTCTGTCAATTCATGGATTGAGTCTGGCGGCGCAGGCAAGTATGACATAATCTTTGCCGATCCGCCATACAAAAATCCACAGTTTTCCACAGTCAGTAAACTTTTTGGGCTTCTCAAACCAGGCGGGCTTATGGTATTATCACATCCAGGAAGAGGTGAGGAACCAAATCTGGGAAACGAAATTGTTGTGGTGGACAATCGTAGTTATGGAAATGCTTACCTCCCCTCTTTCCGCCGAAAATAGATTTCTTTTGCCACTTATATCAGCTTACAACTAGTAAGCTGATTTTTTTATCAGCAGCGAAATACCCGTTGCCTGAATTATTGAGAAAAAAGAACGGTAGCTCTGGCAACGGGCTACCGTTCTTTTTCTTATAGAGCGTGTCTAGTGTGTGATTCACTGATACGCTGTTCAGAAAAAGAATCCGTACATTAACAATTCGGACAACAATAGCAAACTCTATCATCGTTAGAATAAGTAAACTGGCCGAAGAAATGATTTGTAGCGGCTGCAGAGAACATAAGCTAACGACGAAGTTAAAAAGATGACTTTCAGTGTTGTATAGGTGAGTGTGTTCCCACCTTTATATTCAAAATCTTTTGGCAGAATGTAAATTATACACTCACCTACTCACCACTGAAAGTTGAAAAATGCACCTGTAAACAAAAACAACAAGCGAAAGCGAGGATAATAAGATGAATAAGAGATTCAATCTAAAGCAAATTGTAGAAACTATGAAAACGATTATTATCGTAATGCTTATTGCACTGCCTATCGGATTTTTTCTAGGTATTCAATACCAAGAGAGTAAATCCGATCAGCAGCAAAAAGCACTGACCAAAATAGTTCGCGAATTAAAACAAAATCAGTAGCTAATGTGGCGGCTACTGCGCCTAAGGGTAAGCCACAGAAATCAGTGACTGTCGAACCAACCGTACTACAGCCAAAATCAGCTGTACCAGCGGGCTGCGAATTGGTTCGACAAGAGCTGGTTAAATATCCAAACTGGAGTGTCCGGCTAATGATGGCTATCGCCAGAGCTGAGAATAGAAACTGCGACCCACTAAATCACAACCTAACTAATACCGAGAATCACAGAGTGTGCATCGGAAGTTACGGTGTGTTACAGGTTGGTTGTGTACATTTTCGCTCTGACGAAAACAGAAACGATACGGCAACTGTTGTAAAAGTTGCATATCGAGTTTGGCAAAGTCAAGGATATACAGCTTGGACTAACTACCGAAACGGTGCGTATAAGGAGTTTTTGCGATGAATAGTAAAACAACAAGCATGTTAGATAGTTTTGAGTTGAAATATGAACGGCTAAAAAGCGAGGATTATCTAGCAAGGCGGGCTAGCAACTGGCGCGCTCGTATGATGCGGCGCAAGCAAAGAAAGGAGAGAGTGCGTGTACATAAGAGCAACACATAAGAAGTTCGACATAAACGACATACGGTCCACTGCGTCTTGTCCTGAATGCCAATCAAAGCATCTAATGCTTTCCCGAGGAAGGCTATCCTGCCGTAATTGCGGCGTAGAGATTGGCAGAATCGGAAAACCCAACAAGTACGGTGCTAAGCGTACTGAAATGAACGGTAAGATATACGATTCAAAATTTGAAGCGCAAGTGGCCGCAGACCTAGAGGTTGAGAAAAAACTTGGCCAGATAAAAGACTACGACACGCAATATCGAATTGAAGGTTGGGTGTACGACGAAAACGGTAATAAAGCATTCCCCTACCGGCATAAAGTAGACTTCAGAATCCACAATTTAGATGGCTCATTTACTTTACGAGAAGCTAAGGGAGTGGAAACCGACGACTACAACTGGCGGCGGAAGATACTAGAGAATGTTTGGTTGCCTGCTCATCCTGATTACACATACGAGGTAGTATTCCAAAAACGCAACAAACGAAGTTTTAAGACTTCGCGACAATAACAACTAATAATCTGGTGCCCGATTTTACGCTGGTTTTCCTGTTTAACAGCGCAGATGGGTTAAATGGCTAGTTCCATTCTCTAAACTAAAATCTAGCAGCAGCCAGAGTCCACCCTAGGAGGTAGAATGAAGCTAATCGTGACGGTTGATTGTACAGAATTTACACCCTTAGGAGCTATAGACGCAATCAATAGAGACGAGGATATTATGACGGAAGTCTGGAAAGGTATCCAAAAACAGTTAGAAGAAAAGGGTTATAAGATAATCACTCTTTCTGTAGAGGAATATAAGGAGAAGTAAGTTATGAAAAAACCAGTAGCTGAAGTGAATATCAAAATATTTAAAAAGGGCAGGAAATACTGTGGTGAAACCAAAATTTGTATGAATTCTGACAATCCAGAGTTAGCTTTAGCTATTTTAAAAGCTCTTGATGACATATCAGCTAGATTTGCTAAAGACAGCGCAAAGGAACTAGCGAAAGATGTTTTGAGAAATATTTTAGAAGACGAAGACCTAGAGGAGCTTTTTAAGGAAGATGAAACGATATAAGCTACTCAAAGACTTGCCGACTATCAAAGCCGGTGAGATCTTTAAGGAAACGGTCACTGGTTACAATGAAAAGAATTTGCTCGTACGAATAGCGCCGCTAAATGCAAAAAGTCCAAGACTAAAAGTTCAGGATATTGATAATTTTGATGAGTGGTTTGAAGAAATCCAAGAGCCGACAGACAGTATTCATTGGAAACCTAGAATTGGCGATAGGTGTTTTATTCTTGAGAATACCAATATAAGACCAGCACTTTACACTGGAATGCTACGTGATTACAATGCTTGGCGTACTGGCAAAATATACCGCACTGAAGAAGAATGCGAAAAAGCTTGCGACCGTGAACTAGCCGAAGTCAGACTACGCCGAACATCAACTTTTACACCAGACTTTGAGAACGGCAGAGGCGGGTGGTTTGTCGCCTACAACCACCTTGAAGGAAAGCTAGAGTACTTTCAGTGTTCATGGCAAGACGCTGGTGAACCTGTACGCTACGAGACCAAAGAAGACGCTCAAAAATCCATTAGAAAAAACGAACAAGATTGGCTAACCTACTTCGGCGTGGAAGATTGTTAAATGGGACTTTTAGATATGTCAGAGACGACTACTTTTCGCGACCTGATGCTAGAAAGATACCGAGTATCTATGGAACATAGGCTCGGAAAACATATGCTACGGAATCTAGAATTGCGAGAGTTTCAATATTCTTGCGCCGCCATAGATGATTTGGCAATTGCATTTTGCTCTGACGTGCTGTCTAACAAATTATGCGAGGATTCATACAGCGTATCAGACTCTCAGACGCTTCTCTTCCCGAAAACCCCATGGCAACACTTCAAGAATGACTACATGCCGAAATGGTTCATCAAGAAGTTTCCTATCAAGTACCTGCATAAGAAAGTAGAGTTTCATAAAACCATTAAAATCACTCGTCGAGAGACCTACCCGATGTGCGATATGGACATCAGAAATAACCCGAGGCTCAGAGTTCAGCTGGGTACGTCGGTCATTAAAGACGAGGTAAAAATTAGCTAATAGAAAGGACACGATATGAAAGGTGAAGTACTTGTATGTATAGAGGGAACGGAGGATAGCTATAAGTTATACAGCAAAGACATAGAATCGGCTTGCAGCCTGTATTACGGCTTAGAAGAACGTCCGATTTATATTGACCGTCGTCCCGATGGTTTAGCTAAAGTTGTTGTTAAAAAGTTGGATATGTTAGTAGAAGCTATCCTAGACACTCATAAGTATAGAGAAGAGAGGCTTGAATCTTTCTACGAAAACACACGAGTAAAGGAGTGGCGGGACGCGAGAGACCGACGAGTTCTATTGGGTGCGCTTATAAATAGAAACTACGAAGGTGACAGAATAGCCGATTTGATTGGCTGGCTAGAATCCAGAAGGGCCATCAGTTGGAACGACAGAGATGCTAGAGTCGTGCCCTATAAATTAAACGATAATTTGATACTAATCTTTTCCTAGGAGACTCAATAATGGAACGTAAAATACTCATGACAATCTGTATCATCGGTATGATATCCGGTGCAGCTTCAGTGATATTTACTGCTATAGCTAAGCAATACACTGGATCAATATTCTATTTAATACTATTTTTCATTAACACGCTTGGATTTTATGCCGCAAAGGAGGAAAAATAGCCCCGTTAGATACAGATTCCTAAAACATGTATTCTACAGTGATGCATAAACACCATTAACCAATGACCTACCATACGTCGAAAAAACTGGGCGAACATTAACATCAACCGCATAACTGGACAGATGATATGCACGACTTTTGTTTAGTCGCGCTGTATCAACCTCGCGCGCACAAAAAAACGTGGAACGTTGCTCTGATTGCTAGAGTCTATGCAACGTGTATCGTCTGTTCAACTGGTAGCACGAGTGTTCCAAAATGACCAACGCCGTAAAGGTTCAATTGTTGCATCCCTCGTGCTATCAATTGGCAACACAAAAATGCTGGACTACGAAAGTACTCGTAGCAGGTGTCGATAGCCTTTGTGTTGTCAATCGGCTATATAAGTGGCGGAATAGGTAGACGCTCACAAGCAGCAGATGAAGGGTTTGTCCCCCAAAGTCAAAAGCTCCGTATGAAAAATAACGCAGCTGCTCGGAGATTGTGATGTGACTATACGAGTAAAATCCCCTCTGACCAGTAAGAATATGAATGCCTAGCACGTTCTGAAGGTTATGGAGCTAACGCGAGATGAGAACTCCTCGGCAAATCATCACCTTATATAGCCAACGAGTTCAGGTATGCAAGTGGTTAAAGCAGACAGACTGTAAATCTGTCCCCGTAAGGGTTCGTGGGGTCGAATCCCACCCTGTCCACCAGTTATGCGGTTGAGTCCCGTAGAACGTTTTATCTAAAAAACACGCTCTACGGATAATAAAATATGTAAACAACATGCATGTACTTTACATATATTTAACATAAGGAAAACTTATTCATGAAAGTAAATAACAACAGCAACGGCATCGGTTTTGTCGGTGCGCTAACTATCGCATTTGTCGTACTTAAACTAATGAAGATTATTGATTGGTCGTGGTGGTGGGTATTATCACCATTGTGGATATCTACGCTTGTGGTGATAGTCGTGATTGCCGTAGTTTTCTTGGTTATTTGGCTGAAGAAATAAGGGTGACGTGATAACACACTATGATCTATTCGCAGGCATAGGCGGCTTTTCGCTAGCGCTGGAGGAGGTATTTAATGAAGCAAAAATCAAACACATATTCTGCGAATGGGAGCACTTCCCATCAGCAGTGCTCAAAAAACACTGGCCGAACGGGATATTCTATGGCGATATCGCCGACCTTGTTGCCGACACCAACAGCCAGAGACACAAGGGTAGTGTCGCCGAACCAGAAGCCGAGAGACGATCTAACTTGTGCGGTGGAGCTGGGCGCGACGAAAACGAAACGCTCACTATTCTCACAGGAGGCTTCCCTTGCCAGCCATTTAGCCATGCAGGGCGAAGAAAAGGCACAGCAGATGACCGCTACCAGTGGCCAACCATGTTTCGAGTTATACAAAACGTCAAGCCAGACTGGGTCATCGCTGAAAATGTGCGTGGGCTTGTTACTTGGAACGACGGCATGGTACTCGAGCAGGTGTGCACTGACTTGGAGAGCGAAGGTTACGAAGTCCAACCGTTTATTATTCCAGCTTGTGCCGTCAACGCCCCGCACCGACGAGACAGGATCTGGATTATTGCTCACACCGAGGACAAGAGAAACCGAGCAGGATTTAGAGAAATTCAAGGCGAGGATGGCGAAGTACCGAAACGGAACGACAATGCCGAACCTGGCTACTCAGATTGGCGCAGAGACTGGCGAAAAGTTGCGATTGCAACCTGCAATGCCAGAATGGATGATGGGCTTCCCAGAGAGGTGGACGGAATTTCCTACAGCTTCGCCAAATGGAGAAATGAATCAATCAAAGCCTACGGCAACGCAATAGTGCCTCAGGTGGCGATGGAGATATTTAGGGCAATTAAGAGGACGATTAATGTCAACTAAACCACTAATTTTGTGGATATAAGAAAGGAGATGTCAATGATTTATGAAGTCAAAGTTCGGGTAGTGCAGAAGGGCACTGTCTTTGTCAAAGCTGAAACTCAAGATGAAGCTAAAAAACTTGCCACGAGTGATAGTGTTGTATCGAAGCCAGGTTTTGCAGACATTATAGAGTACTACGCTGATGAGATTTATAACGCTGATAGCACTGTTGATAGAGCGAATAATAAAATTATCAAGGCGGAGGATGTGCTATGGCAAAACTAAAACTCAATGACGTAGTTCAATTCAACGAAAATCACAAATGGTGCGGTGCTTTAGGGATTGTGAGTGAAATTAAAGAATTAGAAAATGACACAAAATATCTGATTGGTGTGCCGATTCCCGAAGCAGCTAGTGTTAGTATTGCCTATATTTTCGTTATGGCAAGCGAGATGGCATTGGAGCGAATTGGTGTAGCAGAGTTAGGAGAAAGTGGCAGGAGTGAGAATGAAAACTGATTTTAGTTCATCTAATAATAGTTGGAGCGATGTAGCTATTGTCGCAATAATAGCGTTAGTAGTTGTTACTTTCTTCGTCTTACTTGTCAAGTGCGCAGATAAGATGTCCAATCAGTTAAATGAAAAGGATAACTCTTACGCTCGTTGCAAATCAGCTGGTGGCGAGATGGGCTACTCAAAATGTTACAAGAATGGAAAGGAAATATGAGAGGTAAAAGCTATAACAATGGAATGTAGGAAAGGACATCAAATGAAAAAAATAGAAAAGATAGACTACTTACAGGAAAATCACTTGCGTGAGTGGGTAGAAACTCGTGCAAAGGTAGAGCAAGAGCTGTCAGACGCTCATGATATTTTCTGTGAATGTGGACATCTAGCAACTGGAGGTCATGAATCTGGCTGCCACAAATTCAAAAATAAAATTGTGAACGAGACGATAAAACGACTATCTCACCTGTTACCTGATGAAAGGAAATCTAATGCGTGAAATAAAATTCAGAGCTTGGGACAACCTAGAAAAAAGAATGCGAAAAGTAGTGTCCCTGCATTGGCAAGGTGACAAACTCATTTCAGCTAGGCTTGAGGGCGATAATGAGCCGATTCCAATTGAGGGACGGTTAGAAATTGAGCAGTACGCAGAAACTATCCTTTCTGACAGGTTAATATGCGAGAACGATATTGTCGTAGACAATCTAAGCCTAAACGCTCATCGGGGCGAAATAGCCTACCTCGTCACTTTGGAAGCTGGGGCGTTTTGGTATAAACCGTTGAGGCGTCTGAAAGGTAGTGGCGGTTTTTCTCGTGATAGCAAACTGGTTGCTTATGAGCATATACATTATAAAACTATTGGTAATATTCACGAAAACCCTGAGTTGCTGGAGGAGAAATGAAAACTACCCCAACAACCATACTTGACGCTTGCTGCGGCGGACGTATGTTTTATTTCGACAAAGGCCACCCAAATATTCTGTATATGGATCGCCGGCGTGAAACTGTCGAGATGAAAGACAGAGATAAGATTAGGACACTAGAAATCAACCCAGACTTTGTTATGGACTTTACAGACATGAAGTTTCCTGATGAGTGTTTTTATCTCGTCGTTTTCGACCCGCCTCACCTTATCAACTGCGGCAAGAATAGCTGGCTCGCCAAGAAATATGGCAAGTTAGACAAAGACACCTGGCAAGAAACCTTAAGCAAAGGCTTGAGCGAATGTCTACGCGTCGTAAAGCCTGGCTGCGTTGTTGCCATGAAGTGGAGCGAACATGACATTAAAACCACTGATTTACTAAAAACATTACCTCAAAAACCAGCTTTCGGTGATAAATCTGGAACGACACGGTGGCTGTTTTTTGTGAATGGAGTGGAAGATAATGGATAGATGTGGATTCCTTGCTCTTAGACTATTCGTTTACTTTGTAGTCATGATGATAGTAGGGCTGCTCTTACAATATTCTGATATTGGAGTAGCTTTAATGACATTTGCTGCATTTTTAGGTTTTTGGAGTATGTCAGTAGGGTTTAGAGAGTATAACGGCAGTCTAATAGAAGAACGATGGAAAATATTCAAACCTGGTGTATTGGAGATAATATTGATCGTATTGTTCATTGGTTGGTTTGCCTTTATAGGTAGCCTACATTTTGAGCATAAGCGCCCAGAACAGATAGAGCAAGAGCACCAGAATCGCTGTAAACAGTTGTACGGAACCGAAGCCGGAACGTTTACGAAGCACGAACGTTTCGGTATATATCGCTATTGTTACGACGCTAATGGCGACGTAAAGGTGTTTCATTAAAGATAATAGAGAGGTTAAATATGAGTACTAAAATATCCGACCAAGACCAAAAATGGCTAGACATGGTTGATGAATTATCAAAAGAAGGTGTCTCGATAGCAAAACGTTCAAGCATGGAATCTGCTGAATATGTAGACCTATTACTGAGCAACTTCGATGACAAGAATTACTGTCAAATGGTAATCAACCAGCATGCAGTAGAAGCAGCTATCGGACAATACTTTGCCGACGTTATTGCTCCTTTCTTTTTCGATATGCAAAAGGTGCTACGGAAGAAAACTAAGATGAGTAAGAGTAACGCCGAAACATGCGCCAGGATACACGTAGGACGATTTATTCGCAATATCACTAAGGAGTTGAATAAGAGAAATGGCGAAGAATGAATCAAAACCATCCAGTACTAAAATGAAGAAAGCTATAACAGACCTCCCTACACCAGAAGAGGTCACCCGAATCACTGAAACTTTAGATTTAGCAAGTAAGCTAGACAGTGCTGCGATTGCTAAATTAAGCAGCTCCAAAAACAAAAGCTCTACGCCAAGAATTGGCGAACTGTGCGGTATGGATTTGCTAATCGACCTATCGAACGTGCCAGATGAGGCAAAATATTTTGATAGCATTTTACAATGTTTATGTTTTCTAGTATAATGTGTGTATAAAGTGGGTTTTTAGCTGTTACATTCTGCAGAGCGAGGATGTTAATGGCAAAAAAAGTCTCTAAGGTTAAACCTGAATCTTCTAAAGCGCCACCAAAGAAAACGCCCAAAAAGAACGGGCGTCCTTCAAAGTATACCGATAAACTAGCTGATAAGATTTGTCAAATGATTGCTCAAGGGCAATCGGTCCGTTCTATTTGTTCAAAAAAGGATATGATCTCAATGCAGACGTTTTTTCGCTGGCTACGAGAAAATGATAAGTTTCGTGAGCAATACGCGCACGCGTGTGAGGAACGGTCGTATATGCATGCTGAAGAGATTATAGAGATTGCTGATGACGCTACCAATGATTACATGGAGCAGCATGATGAATCTGATGAGCTGACAGGCTATAAACTGAACGGTGAAAATATACAGCGATCACGCCTGAGAATTGATACCCGTAAGTGGTTGATGTCTAAACTAAATCCAAAAGTTTACGGCGACAAACTGGACATGACGACAAACGGTAATGATATAGGAGTGACGCTGAGTGCAAGTCAAGCCGAGCAGCTGCTTAACGCAAGAGCAAATCGTCGGGATTCTTAGAGAATCTGCTGAAAATGGCTCTTTTGCTGAATACTGTATTGCTATTGATCCAGATTATCAGCTGAAATGGTTTCATGCTGAGATTGCAAACAAATTAGAGCAAGGGTTCTACAGGCTGATGGCAGGTGAAGATGTACGCCTGATAATCACTATGCCACCGCGTCACGGTAAGAGTGCTATGGCTACGCAGAAATTTACGGCGTGGGTTTTGGGTAAAGTGCCAAATATGCCAATTGCAGTGACATCATACAATGCCGATTTGGCGACTGATTTTGGACAAAACACCAGGGATATTATGAAATCTAGTGCATACCGAGCGATGTTCTCAACACGCTTGCGTCCAGCCTCTCAAGCTAAAGGTCGTTGGATTACTAAAGAGGGTGGCGCATATACAGCAGTTGGTGTTGGTGGTGCGCTGACAGGACGAGGTCTTAAAATTGGTATTATTGACGACCCATTCAAAAATGATGAAGAAGCAAACAGTCCTGTTATACGTGATGCCAGATATTCCTGGTATCGCTCGACATTCGCTACTCGTGAAGAGGGAAATTCAATGGTAGTGTTAATATTGACGCGTTGGCACGAGGACGATTTAGCAGGTAGGATATTAGCCGCTGCCGCTGACGCTAAAGCTAAGGGTGAGCCGCATGATGAGTGGGAAGTAATCGAGTTCAAGGCCATCGCCGAAAAAGATGACGAACATCGCAAAAAAGGCGAAGCTCTATGGCCAGAGAAATTTTCAATTGAAAAACTGCGGAAAAAACAAACAGAGATAGGCAGTTATGCATTTTCGTCACTTTACCAACAAAGCCCAATCAATGAGCAAAATCGTAAGTTCAAGAAGGCATGGTATAGATATCGCGAATTTAGTAATGTATTACAGCTTGATACCTACAACGTCATGACTATTGCCCCGCGCGGTAAAGATGATATTGATCAAGGCACCGACTACATCGGTATCACTCTCAACTTTATCGACCGCGAAGGCAAATGGAACGTGATATGTTATCGCACGAAGCTATCCGCAACCGACCTAGTAGACCTCATGTTCACCAACTGGAAGCGCTACAACCTACATAAAATCGGGATCGAAGACAACCAGTTTACGCAAGCCCTGAAGTCTGTCTGGGAGGAGGAGATGCTGCGTCGTGGTGTCTACATGGATGTCGACCTACTGAAGCATGGCGGACACAGCAAGGCATTACGAATCGAAGCTCTAGTTCCACGATACGAGCGTGGCGGTATCTATCACATCAAGCACGGTGATACGAATTTCTGTAAAGACCTAGAAGGCGAACTCAGTATGTTTCCAAAAGCCACCAACGATGATGCAAGTGATTCATTGGCATATCAAGTACAGCTGGCGCAGCGCCCAGAGGACGACGTCGGCAGCGGTGAAGCGTATAATCAATCGCTTGCGGATAGAGACGTGACGGCAACATGGAATTAATTAAGGAGGGAATTATGAAAAAGTTTGTACCAGAGTTTGGCAAAGTCAAAGAGAAAAAACAGCTTAACAAAAACACGACGGTTGAAGTTGAGAAGAACTATCAGAACAGTAGTGTCATCGGCACAAAATTGCATTACGAAGAACGTTTTCGTGTTGGGTCTATGGCGGAGGCGCGGGATAAGGTCGATGAATTAGCGATGCGGATTGAGAAAGACGAGGGACTAGTTAATCCGTCAATCCGCTATGACGGCCGAGCAAAAATGTTATACAAAGGCTCATTCGATGTTGTCTTTGAATATACGAGAATCAGAGCATAGCAAGGGACATTTCCCCAATAAACATAATTGTGATATAATACAAGCGTAAACCACTGAAAAAAACCAGAGTTTACTGCAAATAACAGTAATCTTTGGAGTAATCAGTGGCTTTTTCTTTTCTAACAGAGAAAAACATCTTTGACCTATACGGTACTGCTAAAGAGCAGACCGAACTGCTGACCGAGCCGTTTACGGAGTTTTCTCGCATTGCCCGAAATAAGCCACACCCGAAAATCCCGAAGGCATTTCCGAAGACTACCGACGGCACAGCATCTTCAATCATCATCAAATCGCCGCGACGCACGATTCAGCAGTTACCAACCGGCGTCGTTAGTGCTGTCGATGAGAACAGTCCATGGCCGATTATCGCCGAGTTTACCTACCTAGAAAAAATCCTGCCTAATGCCAATACTGAATACGACTTGATTCACAAAAGCTGGATGACAGTAGAGGGCGGCGAGACGTTTGGTGCGCAGGGTGTGTACACGCCAATGCTATATAACGACGCCGAGCTACTGCCAGACTACCTAATCGTATCGTGGCGGGACATTTTCCTCCAGCCAGGTAAGAAATCTGCTAGCGATTGCAGCTATGTATTCATGCGTTCATGGTGGCAAGAGGCTGACGTCGAGCAGCTTATTGACGCTGAAAAAGAACGCCGACGTAAAGCCAAGGAAGAGAATGCAGAGTATGAGCCGTCATGGGATTTGGAGGCTTTGGAGGAAATCAAGGACGCTATTATCAGCAAAGATGATAAAGCGCAGAACGAAGCTGAGCAGGAGCGTTCGCTTGACCCATCAGGTATTGAAATTGTGACTGGTTTTCAGGTTGGCGGTGGTGCAACGTTCTACACATTCAATCCAGCAACTGAAAAGATTGTACGACGTAAGCAAAATAAAGCCCCGCGCGGTAAGATACCTATCTCTTGGTATTTCTACGACGCCGATGGTGCCAACCCGCTTGGACGCAGCGTACTGGAACTTATTGGGCCTCTGCAAAATCTGATTGATGGCGATATGCAGGCATATCAATACAACCGCGCCGTAGCATTGCAGCCAACCATCAATGTGTTTGGCAACGTCAACGAACGGCGACTCAACTTTGGAGCTAACGCTGTCAATAAGATTCAAGACCAAAATGCGCGCATCGAGCCGATGAATATCGACACAACCGCCCTACGCGAATATCCGAACCTGTACGGTCTACAGAAGTCGCAGATGTTAAATCTGGTCAATAGCCCAGATACCTCAATCAGTGCTGAGGTTGGCAATCCTGGCTTTGGTAAAACACCGCAAGCACTCAAGACTCAACAAGCACAATTATCCATTGATGATAACGCCCTCCGCAAAGGCTTTGAAGCATTTTTTGAAGAATGGAGCGAGACAGCTATCAACCTGTATTTTGCTGAGCGTAACGGTATAGAGAAAATGCAGCTTGATGATGAAACGGCCGAGAAATTGCGAGCATTGGAGCGTGATGGTCACAGTCTGGACGGCGTTGAACTAGACGAAAATAACGTAGCAACTATTGATTTCTCTAAAGCACAAGGTGTATTGAAGTTTAAGATTGATGCCTCAACCACCAAAGTCAACAGTGAAGCGGCACAACTTGATGCGCTGAAAACACTGATTCAAACACTGGATGCTAGCCAATCACTCAACCAAGTCGTACCAATCAAGAAAAAGCTGGCAGCGTGGAATGCAATCGTCGCCAACTCTGGCATTGACGGACTGGACGAATTGAAGGTTACCGAGGAAGAGATGGAAGAAATGCAGCAGATGCAAGCACAGGGGGCACAGCCGATGGAGCAGCCCGAGAGCGAAACGCCAGAAGCTGAGATAGAACAGCCTACTGAGACAGTAACAGGCGAGACCGCGCCGGTAGAAATGTCAACTGAGCCACAGGAAGCCGCTGAACAGAGCCTAATCGATGAATTGCGCCAAATTGGTACGCCAGAGAGTCTAATCGCCGAAGTACCGAGCATGATTGAAAAAGGTTTTACAGAGGAAGAGATAATCGCCTCCATTATGGGCGTTATCCAGAAAGAGGAGGATGAATAATGGAAGACAATCTATACCCACGCAGTACTGAGTACTTTGTGCCGAATGCTGACATGGACGAGCAGCGCGAAAAAGCCAAGAAAGAGGAAAATGCTGCTGTAGCTAAGGAGTTGAATAAGTTGCAGCAAATTATAGACCGATGGAACGAGCGGATCGATTATTACAAATCGCTTGATGCTATCCCGAATGAAGCTGTTACCGACAAGCAGTTATCGACTTACATGCTGGCCCATAAGGAAGTTGTGCGGATTTTACGAGAGGAAAGGAGTGCATTGGAGAGCATCATCGATCCCATTTAGGGAGGTACGTTGCTTTGGTTGGCTAAATCCTCGCTAGTAGCTGACCAAAGGAGCGCATCTCACGCAGCCCAGGTTCGTCACCTGTAATCGACGTCAAAACAATTTAATGAGAAGGAGGGTGCTATGCCGCAAGCAGAAGCGGAAAGCCAAGAAGTCGTAAATACCGAGGTAGAGCAGGAGTCTACCCAAGCTGAGTCGACGGCAGCTGAAACGAAAAACTCTGAGGCTTCGAGCGAGCCAGACACCAAAGCAGTTATCTCAGATAGCGGCGAGGTGGTACGTGTCAAAGTCGATAAGTCCAAAGAGGAGGACAAAGAGGACGAATCCGAGGACAAGTCAGACGATGCCCCGAAGCCGAAACGGGGCAAGGAAGCCCGCCAAGAGCAGCTAGAACGCGACTTAGACGAAGAAAATCGAGCTATCCGCGAATTAGTTGCCAGGCGGAATGAAGCAAGAGCTTACCGCCAGCAGTTGGAGCAAGAGCAGGCACAGCAGTATCAGGAGACACCACCTGAAATGCAAGACCGGCCGCTACCAACACTAGAGCAGATTATGCAGACGGAGAACCCGGAAACGGGAGATTTCTTCACTGAGTTTGAAGCTAAGGCGGTGTTGCAAAACTTACAATTGCAACAGCAAATAACAGTTATGCAGGAAGCTCAAGAGCAAGCGGCTTACGAAGCCCAAGTCAGTGCATCAATTAGTGGCATGTCGTCAGATGCTGAGCGAGCACTCAAGGACTTTCCAGAGTTCGACCCAGAGGCTGATGAGTATGATCCAGAACTTGACGCTAATGTAGATGAATTCCTACAAGGAATGCTCATTTATGACAACGCTGGCAATATTATTGGTTCGCGCGAGAGTATATATCAACTATATCAGTCATTCCATAAGGCGAGAGGTAAGGGTGCTAAGCGAACGGTGATAAACGATGCAGGTGATTTCCGCGGTAGCGGTGCCCGAGTCGAGAAACCGTTCGAGAAGATGTCCACTAAAGAGATGGAAGCTTATCTTCGCCGAAAAGGACATGACGTTTAAGAAAGGCTATAAAGATGGCAACAAACACGACCGCAACACTTTCAGCCGAGATGATCCAGTACTTGGAAAAAACATTCTTGGAGCGTAGTGAAGCGCGCACGATTCATGCTGAAGGTGCAAAAAAGAAAACCTTGGAGAAAAACAGCGGTACAACCGTTACCTTCACCAAGCGTTCACCATTCGCGCCGGCGACTACACCGCTCGTGGAAGGTGAAAACCCGCAGGACGACGAGATCAAGAGTAACAAGGTTACTGCTACTCTAAAGGGTTACGGTAAATGGACAAAGGTCTCGAGTATGCTGTATAACACATCAATCGATCGTGAGATGAAAGAAACGATTGAAATGATGGGGCAAAACGCAGGCGAGACAATCGACGCATTGGTTCGCAACGTACTGCATCAAGGTGCAACCGTCCAGTTTGCTAATGGTAAAAGTGCGTTAACAGGCATTACCGACGACGACGTTTTAACCGTTACGGAAGTTCGCAAAGCAGTCCGCACGTTGAAGAAAAACAACGCGATGGTCTACCCTGACGGCTATTTCTTGGGTAAGGTTGGTCCAGATACTGCCTACAACATCACCGGCGATACTGCATGGGTCGATGCTCAGAAGTATACTGGCCGCCCAGAACTGTACAAGGGCGAGTTGGGGCGCTTGCATAAAGTTCGCTTTATCGAGGCATCGAGCAATCAGATGGAGGAGAAAAGCACTAAGACTGTTTACTCAAACTTCATCCACGGTCAAGAGGCATTCGGCGTAGTGGACTTGGCAGGTAGCGGCTTGAAGAAGATTATCATCAAGATCAGCGACAAGGGCGATACCTCTAACCCGCTCAACCAGTTCATGACGGTTGGTTGGAAGGCTGAAGCGTTCGCAGCAGCAGTGCTTGATCCAAAGTGGATCATCAACGTTAAGACGGGTGCTAAGGACTAGCAACTATTAACAGGGGCGGTGTGAGCCGCCCCGCCAAAGAAAGGAAATAACATGGCAGAGAAAACTCCACCGAAATCAGAGCCGGTTAAAGCGGAAACTCCAAACGACATGGAGGCTCAAATCGCTGCGGCAAAGAAAGAAGCTGAGGCTAGCGCCGCTGACATCATCGCGCAGGCTAAAGCGGAAGCTGAGAAAATTATCGCTGACGCTAAGGAAGCTAGCTCAGACGACGAGGTCGTTAGCCGTAGTGTCTCTAAAAAGGATATTGTCGACGCTTACGACCATGGCATGAGCCATATGGAAATTGCTCGGAAGTTCTATGGCAACGTCAATGACGACAACATGCAAAAGGTTATTAGAGTAATCAGCGCAGAGTTTGAACCGCTGGACGACATTGACCCAGAGGTTGAAGTCACCGAAGCTTGGAGTTAAGCAAATGGACGGAACAAGAGAGGGAGAATTAAAGCGACTGAGCGAGGTATTTAACGACCCTCTCAAGTCCCGTCATGAGCGCAGACTAGCCCATGACACATTCAACAAGATATTACGCCAAGTAAAAGACAAAAAACTCACCGAATTACGTCGTAGGTTAATCCGAGCTCACAATGCCGAGGATGTAGATGCCGCTGAAAAAATAACCGATGAAATATATGATTACTCGCGACGGATGGGATATAAGTAGAAAAAACTCCACGATGATGAAAACCATTTTTCCCACGTGAGGAAAATGGTTTTTTTGTTTGGCTTATGCTATAATAACCTTACAATTAAGCACGAAGTGTGACTCCAAAAAACGAGAGCGCGTTGTCATCCAAAAAAAAGAAGGAAGCGTGCGTCACAGCGTTGTATAAGCAGTTATCCGAGGTGATCGCCAAAGAAACGCGAAACCGCCCAAGCCAGTACGGAGCAAAGGAATAGGCCCCCTGAGTGACCGGACAACAGACGAGAACTCTTATTCAATTTAATAGCATATTTATAATTTGGAGTGTTATTGAGAGATTTGGTATTTGTGGTGTATACTAAAGGCATTTAGTAATAAACAGGGAGTCTTACTAAGATGGGAACAAAACCACAAGTCGTTAAAGGCGCTATTGGCGCCACTATTGGTATTATTGCACTAGCCGGCATAGCTGGAGCAATGGGCAATACCAACAATCAACAGCAACAACATGCGACACCAGTCGTACAGCCTGTAACATACTCAGACTGTAGAACGGAGGAAATACCGTTTGAAACGCGGTACGAGGGAAGCGTGGGGCAATACAGCTATACTGAATCAGTCAAGCAACAGGGTGCTGTTGGCAGCAAAAAGATTTGCAAACCAAATAAACCAGGCTATCAGGATAAGGTAGAGGTAGTCACACAACCAACACCTCATATTGTTGTTCGCACACCAAAGCCAGCGCCGCAACCAGTACAGCAGCAATCACACTATCGTGTCGGAGCAATCTGTCGTGATGGTTGGCAATCAAGTGCTACCGGAAGAGGCGCATGCTCACATCATGGCGGAGTAAGCGAGTGGCTGTACGAGTGAGGATATGAAAGATAAGCTTGTCGACTTTGTCGTTGGTATATTGGTAGTAGGAATGGTAATACTCGGAATGTATGTGTATAACCGCTACTTTGATAACCCTAGCAGCACAAAGTCAAACCACATTCACAGCAAGGGTAGCAATGCTTCAGGTATCACCAACCCAAGCAGTAGATATTACGATCCTATCGATGAAGACAATCATGATGATGAGGACGACGTGTACTATGAAAACTGTTCTGAAGCTCGTGCAGATGGCGCGGAATCAATCCGTGAGGGTGAACCCGGCTATCGGGAAGAACTTGACCGAGACGGCGACGGTATAGCATGTGAGCCATGGCACGGTAGATAACCAACTACCGTGCCACACAAAAATGCTGTACTACAACCTTACCATCACCTACACCGATACCAGTGTAGGTATACTTCGGGTCGAGCATGGCGGCTTTGTGAGATGGTGAATTAAGCCAGCTGTTCATTGACTGCTTTGTGTTAGTCACATTGTCATCCCATGTCAAATTCTCGCTAGCGCTTACACAAACAGCAGCTTGAAGTTGTCTCATCTCTTCTGTGAGCGGCTGGTTAGTGTCTGGCATAAGGTGCCCGCGGTAATTTCTGACAATCATGTCGTCTGCTTTCATCTGAGCAGTCCTTGAAATATTAGGGTGCAACTTTAACGGTGCGACACCCACCTTGGCGCGTTCTGCATTGACAGCGGCTAAAACAGACTGTTCGGTTGGCGGAATAACCTTTGGCGGAAGAGACGCTTCGGGTTCCTCGACTGACGATGCTTGCTTATGAGGAGTAATAAAGCTCTTAACAGCAAAACAAACCCCTATTACAGAGACGACTAAGGCTATAGTAACTATAGTGGAGACTATCACATTGATAGTTTTCTTCATATTTAGATTATAGCAAAAAATACCAGATTTGTCAATAACGCTCCAGATTAAGAGAAGGAGCTTTTTTTATGGCATGGATGTGGAATTCACCTCGACCAGGTGCCCAAAATCAAAACTTAGCAAAAGACTGGGTAGACAGTGTGTTTGCCGGTGTCACTGGACAAACCCCTACATGGAAACTACAAGAAACTATCGACAGAAACAACGCAGAATCTGCTAGGTCTCAAGCAAAGCTGAAAGAGTTGCAAGAGCAAAAGAGTAACAAGGCTGCCGCTAATCAAGATTTGAATCTTGGCTACTACGGCGGCGGCTGGCGCAGTGGATACAGCGGTGGTAACCGTGCTAGCGCTGCCCAATTAGCAGAATACGACCAAGGCATCGGTCAGCTAGAGCATGGTTTAGGCCGGGTAGACAACCAGCTAGGTGTACGTCTGGGCAATATCAATAACCAGTACAATACCAAGAAAAATGAGCTACGTAGCTCATGGAACCGTGCAGAGGGCCAGTTCAACGACCAGACGCGCCAAAACCAGCAGCAACGCCGCACAAACATCAATAACATCAACGATCGTGCTTCTGTCGGCTTGCGCGGGCTACTTCGCTCGCTCGGTAGCATGGGTGCTGTCGGCTCAGATATGCAATTAGCAGGACGCGCGGTTCAGAGTCAAGCCAACCAGCAGCGTGTCGGCGCAGGGCAAACATACGCTCAGAACCAAAAACAAATCGACACTACATGGGGTCAGTTTAAGAATGACTATGCGGACGAAGATAAGAAGCTGAATGACTGGAAAGCTAACGAAGACAATGCCGCCCGTCAACAATCTCAAACTACCCGCCAAAACCTGCTAACACAGTTAGCTCAGTTAAGAAGTCAGAAAGCTACTGCTCAAGGCGCCAATGGAGCAAATGCCGCTCGTGCCGACCTGGCGCGCGCTAACGCTCTATCGAACGAAATCGACAACCTCGGCCGCCAGCAGAGTACTTACAACGGCAATAAGGGCCAGTACAACGCTAAAGACCTGGATTCCTACAAAGTCGGTGGGGACACGTCAGTCGGCATATCTAACCCGACAACACCAGGTAGCGACCCAACGGTCAATATATATGACACTCGCCTCAACCAAGAGGAAGAGCGCAAGCGCCAAAACCAATACCTGTAAGCAACTAGGAGGGGATTTATAGTATGGACTTTTTTCAGAGATTAGGTAACTTCTTTACTGGTAAAGGCTGGATTAATGATGACGAGAAACGTCGTAAAGAGCAGCA
>JABCOE020000017.1 GCA_013333795.2 Candidatus Saccharimonadota bacterium
AATATAGCAGCATCAATCAATTTTCCCTCTTCAATATAATCGGTCAGTTTTGGTAACATATGCAAACTTGCCCAATTGATAATCTGATTTGACGTTGGTCTTCGCTTGGCAAGCAATCTTTCAAACGATAGACGCATATCATCAATAGTCGGACAAGGCTTTCCAGTAAGTTGTGGATTTAAATACCCACCAATTGTGCGGCTAGCGATACAATAAGCTAAAAGCTCGTTATACACCGAGCGCCACGTATAGCCAGGCGGAGACACAAGTTTTTTCGGAAGGATAAGCATCTCATATGATAATCTACCTGCTTCTTGAAATAATTTTGATTGCTGAATTAGTCCATGCGCATACTCGTGAAGTATGACGATTCTGACAGCCTCTTTTTTCTGGTCATTAAATGAATAAGGTGGTCGCAGGAGTATAAAGTTGCTACTACTGATTTTATGTCCAGCAGGATTGCTTGCTTTTAAGCGCGGCGGCAATAAAAATATGGCGTTGTCTTTTATAGCTTGCTTTTCCAACCCTAGAAAAACAGCTATTTTCTGCAATTGCATATACAAATCATTATATGAAAAATCATTTATAACATCACACCATGCATCAAGGTTTTCATGACAATCTTGCCAAATACTATCGAACCTATCGATAAGAGGAGTAGAAATATGAGCAATTAAACGAGATTTTTTATCGTCAAATTCTCCGCCATATAACTTCCGCAAAATATCGTAAGGATTAGGATCTGACTGTATAATAGTGCGTACTTGCGACAAAATAAGATTATCGGTAGGTTGAATAACTTGGTAATAATAAGTAAATAGTGGATGCTCAAACGCATACGATGTATCCCACTTAGAAACTGTTTGCAGCCAGTAAAAGAACGCTGTGTTTTTATTAATCGTCGCTATGATATTCATCTGCCTCATTATAGCAAACATCAGAAGTACCATAGGATTGAAAAGTCAAAATAACGGCAGTCCATGATTACGCTGCCGTTTTGATACTATTTTGGTGGAGATAGAGGGACTCAAACCCTCGACCTCAGCAATGCGAATGCTGCGCTCTATCAGCTGAGCTATATCCCCATGCTTGTGGCTAAGTTGTTTACAAGGATAACTATTCCCAAAAACCGTTTACGCCTAAATTGGTGGACCTTGCAGGGCTTGAACCTGCGACCTCACGAATGTGAATCGTGCGCTCTAGCCAACTGAGCTAAAGGTCCGTGGTGGAGCATACCGGATTCGAACCGGTCACCTCTTCGCTGCCAGCGAAGCGCTCTAGCCAAATGAGCTAATGCCCCAAACTACTACAGGACAGTCGCCAATTTGGCTAGAGCGCTTGCGCAATATTTCTGCTGAAGGCTCCCCAAATGAGCTAATGCCCCAAAAGTTCTCTCCTCATCTACAATATCAAAAAACCGCTACAATTTCTAGTAGCGGTTTGTGCTGCTACGCGCCCACCCGGGGCACGGCGTTGGTATGATGTTTGTTTTCGCAACAGGGCGGCCCCATTGCGTACCAGCATAAGCATATTATCGCGCAACGTTTAGTAAATTGCAAGCGCTTATTCAATTTGGCTAGCGAACATCTTATAAAATTCACCCCGGCGAGCTACTAATTCGTCAACACTGCCCTGCTCGACAATCTTGCCATTTTGCATCATATAGACAACATCGGCTTTTTTGATAGTTGTATAACGATGGCTGATAGCGATGATGGTATTGCCATGCTTGCCAAATAGCCGAGCAAAAATCCTTGATTCTGCCAAGGCATCGATAGCGCTAGCTGGTTCGTCTAGAATAACAATCGGCGCCTGTCGATAAAAATTACGCGCTAGCGCCAGGCGCTGCCATTGCCCGCCCGACAAATCAACGCCGTTAGTACCATCATCGTGCTCAAACCATTGCCCGATAATCGTATCGCGCTTCTTGGGCAATTTATCAATGAAAGCGCTGGCTTCAGCCTGCTTGATTGATCTTTGATAATGCTGCTCGTCATAGCTGCGCTGAACGTCTCCATACACAACGTTCTCGTAAGCTGTTGCAAATCGATATTTTATGAAATCTTGTTGCAGCACTCCGAGATAGCTATGCCACGAACTCTTATTAATATCCGCCAGCGACACGTTATCAAGCAAGACCTGGCCGCGCGTTGGCTGATACAACCCCAGCAACAATTTAATAAGCGTCGATTTGCCAGCGCCATTTTCGCCGACAATAGCAATCCGTTGGCCAGCGCGAATTTTCATGTTAATATCGCTTAGTACTAGCTTGTCGTTTTTGAGGTAATGAAACGAAACATTCCGCAGTTCAATCGTCTGCGGCGGTTCGAGCAATTTCCGACCTTCATTCAAGTTTCTCGGCAACCGCATAAACCTTTGGAAATCAACCATCGCTGCAATATCCTGATCAATGCTATTGAACTGTATAATTAAACCGCTCATACCACCAAGCGCCCTCGACATCATTTGCTCAACCAGAACAAACTGGCCGACCGGCTGAACACGATGGATAATTTGCAGAACAATCGATAATAGCCCAACTAGCTGAGCTATTGCTTCGACAACGTCGGCTGCCAACCGTTTGATAATATAAGCGCGCTCAAATTGAATACGCTCGAGCTGGTCTTTGTCCCGCCACTTCGCTCGCATATCTAACATATAGCGCGCTGCGTTATAGATACGCAATTCCGCCAAATTTTGCGGCTGCATCACACTCCAAGAAATCGAATTACTGCGGCGCCGAGCTTCGGTATATTTACGCCAATGTTCTGTCTGCAAACGCGACAATTTTAACTGAACTATCGCACTAGGGATAATCGCTAAAAATAATATTAAGCCAATCCACCAGCTAACAGAAAATAGCGAAGCTAAGGCTACTATTACACTAACAATTGACGCAATTATCCTAGCCATAGCGTCGAAAAACTGCGAAAAAAACGAGACAAAACTTTGCGCCTTGTCAAACATATCGGCAGTGTCCTTATCATCGTAACGCCAAAAATCGATACTAACAAAATGTTCGTACAGCTGGTCGCTAATAGCCGAGCTAATTTTATACGAAGTGAATTGATCTATGTAATTTTGCAAACTATTCCACGCCATCATGAGTACCCCCAGCAACACAGTCGCTGCTACACACCAAATTGCCCTTGCACCTGCTTGCTCGTCACCGGCGAAGCCAGCCGCCAAATAAGTAGTCGCTTGCGCGGCCACAAAAGTAGTGACCAACGGAATAGCCGAACCGATGATCGTACCGATTATTTTGGTAATCGCCGCCAGCGGAGAAGCTTTATAAGTCGTTATCGCCACCGTGCCAAAAGCTTTTAGCGTTTCATTGAAAGATAGCTTCTTTGGTTCTGTCATGATTAACCGCATTCAGATTTTATCAGAGTAATAATAGCAGTATCCAGCTCGCTTTCACTATGCCAGGTTTGCGTCCGCCTAGCGAGATCTGGTAAATACGATTTGCCCGCAGCGCTCTGATGCTGTGCCAGCAGGATTGACTTATTGCGAGCCATAGCGACGCCGATTTCTATCAGCATACCTTCACTGCGGCGCGGCGAAGTTTGAATCACTAATATTTTGTCGCACTCATTCATTTGATCAATTGCTCGCCGCAAAAACTGACGCGGGCTGCTGTAACTTTCGGTCGCGCTATCAAACAAATTACAATAAACCTCATGCCCGCAGCCCTCGAGCAAATCAACCACCCGGCGCATACGCGCTTCAACTTTCAGTTTGTCCTCGCCAGTAAAAGCATATGAACAGAATATTTTATGTTTTTTCATAATCCTATTTTATCACCTCTAGCCGGCAAAAACTTCATAAAAGAAGTTATTATCCTCTGGCGCAAGGCGTCATCAAGCGGGACTATCGCTGCGTGATTACGTCCGCCGATAGTCATATGTTCAATAATTAACGATAAACCGCGTACAATCTTAATGCAGGTGATTTCTCGCTGAGTAGTCGGCTCCTCGCCCAACCGATCAATGACCAAACGCCGAATATTACGCATACGTTCAGCGGTTTCGGGACGTTCCATCTCGCGGTTGTAAGTAAAATTAACCACATCGTACCAGCGCGGCCAATCATCGCGGAAACTCTCGAAGTCAACTAGCCAATATTTATCGCCGTCATACAATAGATTATTT
This sequence comes from Candidatus Saccharimonadota bacterium, assembly GCA_013333795.2. Classification (GTDB taxonomy): domain Bacteria; phylum Patescibacteriota; class Saccharimonadia; order Saccharimonadales; family Saccharimonadaceae; genus Saccharimonas. Next base: position 4,152 of record JABCOE020000017.1, read on the forward strand.
TCGGTAAAATCCGCATGCATCGGTCGAGCTTCGCACAAGCTATGATTATTACGCAAGAAATCCAAACTAGCCCGAAATATTTCCGGCGGTATCACTTCTAAATTAAACCCGGAAATAATTCGTTCTAACTTCTGCCAAATATATTCTCCGTCTTTATTTTGTTGCGACCAGCGCGAGCGACGACGTTTCTGACTGCGAAAATAGTGATCCATTTGCACGAAACTTTGTACAAAAAAGTCGTCAGGCACGTTGGCTAGCTCTGGCGTCCATCCGTCGATAAATTGCGTTAAGATTTTCATATCGTCATAATGCAGCAATTTTGGCACAGTAAATGGTATATCGTTAAAATTACGAGTCATTTTACCAAAAGTCCGCAGACCATTTGCTTCGCGCAATATTTCATCTTTGCCAGTCACCCCGGGCTGCGACTGCTTGCAAAACACACGCTCGCCAAGCCAATCTACTTCGCTGCCCACAAACCTATGATTCTGGCGAATGACTCTGATAGTTTTTAGGTTGGCGGCATCATTCTTCATCTTATTCTCCTATATTAATTAGGAACTCGACGCCATCTTCATACACTACATCATTAATCGCGACTTAGTAAATGTGTTTGTCATCGCGAAACGCGAAAAATCGGACTGTTTTATGCTGCTGCCAGGCTTGGACTACTTCCGCCCGCACGCCATCAGCAATATCGCCAAATACCCACAGCTCATCAGCGCGCGCCACCAGCGTATTATTGGCGCGTCGCACGGTATCGCGCTCTACCGCGTCGAGCAAAAAATAATCAAAACTGGCAAATGGGTTGATCGGCACAGCGCCTTGATCAAGTGCAAATTTCGTTACAAAAAATCTCATGTAAAAATATTTCTTCGACATCGCCGTGAATACAACCGTGTCGGCGGGTTTGATGGTGAGGGCACGATGTGGTTGCTGCATCATGGCTATGCCTCCGTTACTGTATGAGTTCTAATAATGTTTGCTCGTCAATAATTTTGGTGCCGTATTGTTCGGCTTTTTTCAATTTACTGGCACCGACCTTGCCGCCGGCTACTAAATATGTTGTATCTTTTGCAACAGCGGTTTGGAAGGTGCCGCCGAATTCGCGGATTTTTTCCGCAGCAGTTTCACGCCCCATAGACTGCAGAGTGCCGGTGATGACAAAACTTTGGCCAGCCAGACGGTCGGATTTTTGGCTAAACTGCGGCGTCACGCCAAGGTCGGCAAATTTTTCGAGCAGCGTCACATTATCTTCATCAGCAAACCACGCCACGATTGATTCGGCGACAATTTCGCCCACTCCGTCTACCTCGCGCAGCTCGTCAATAGTCGCTTGGCTTAGCTTTTCAATACTATCAAAGTGGTTTGCCAGGTCAATCGCCGTCTGCGCACCAACATGACGAATACCGAGGCCAAACAAAAATCGCTCCAATGCTGGCTGCTTTTTATCAGCAATAGCATCGATAAGTTTTTGCGCGGAAATATCAGCAAAGCGCTCCAGCTGCAGCAAATCATCTTTCGTCAACCGGTAAATATCTGCCAAATCATTAACTAGCCCAGCTTCGCCCAGCGCCTCGACATTTTTCTCGCCCAGCGTATCAATATCCAGCGCGCCTTTGGAGGCAAAGTGCGCCAAAGACCGCTTCAAAATCAGCGGGCTGCTCAAGCCTTTGACGCGGTAGACTGCCTCGCCTGCTGGCCGCACAAATTCTAACTCTGGATATTGGCGCGCCAATTCTGCCGAATAATCAATCGGCTTAGCATCTGCTGGTCGCAATTCTTTCAGTACGGCTTGCACTTGAGGGATGATGTCCCCCGCCTTGAAAATCACCACCGTATCGCCGCGGAGTACATCCAGCCGGGCAATTTCGTCAGCATTATGCAGGCTAGCGTGCTGCACCGTCGTACCGGCCACCACCACGGGGTCAAATACCGCTACTGGCGTGGCCGCACCGGTTCGACCGATGGAAATGACGATATCGCGGACGATGGTCGTAGCCTGCTCGGCAGCATACTTGTAAGCGACCGCGCCGCGCGGATTTTTCCCAACCAGACCGAGACTTTCATACAACGCTCGATCATTAATCTTAATCACCAAACCATCAGTGTTAAACGGCAAATTATGGCGCTTATCATCCCATTCGTTAACGAAGTTCATCACATCAGCTAAAGTAGTAAAGACGCTCGCCTGCTGATTACGAGTAATTCCTAGAGCAGTCAGCGCCTCGTAAGCAAAGCTGTTGGTTGGCACTTCAGCGTCGTTATCGCGCAGTACATCATAGCCGCGAAAATGCAGCGGCCGCGCCGCCACCAAAGACGGATCAAGCTGGCGGATTGTCCCCGCTGCTAAATTGCGCGGATTCGCAAATTCTGGCTGCCCCAAGGCTTTTTGTCTATCATTAAGCGCCGTAAAGTCGCGCTTCAACATCACAATCTCGCCGCGAATCTCTGTCCGCCCGCGCAAAAATTGTTCAAAGCCTAGCGCCTCATGCAACCGCAACGGTACATTTTTTATAGTCCGTACATTGTTCGTCACATCCTCGCCGATAAAGCTATCGCCGCGCGTCACCGCTTGGGTCAACACGCCATCAATATAAATCAACGCACAAGCCAAGCCATCCATCTTGATATCGGTAAAAAATTCATGTTTATGCCCCGGCATCAATTTATCAGTACGCTCAATCCACGCTTCGATTTCACTCTTATCAAACACGTCATTCAGGCTAACCATCCGCCGCTCGTGACGAACTTTTTTAAAACCTTCAAGCAGCTTGCTACCAACCCGCTGCGTTGGGCTATCTGGCGTAATCCACTCTGGGTGCGCTGCTTCGATACTCTTTAGTTCTATCATCAAGCTGTCGTACACCGCATCGCTGACGCTTGGCTGGTCAAGCGCGTAATATTCGTAGCTGTATTGATTGAGCAGTTTTTTAATTTCTTCAAGCCGGCTTCGCGTCATCTGCTACCACCTTTCTATACAGCAGATAAATATACGCTGCCAACCAGACAAACAACAGCGCCATCATAAACGCGCCAGCAAATGGCACGATTGGTACCGACTCGAGCCACTTCAGCTTTGACGATAATCCGCGCTCTAGCAACACCAACGACACCATCACAACGCACCATACCACCGAGCTATAGACAAACGCCCAAACTATCCTGAGCATAATCCTTAGTCGCCGGCCAACCACCAAGTCGCTAGCAGCCTGGATTGCCCGCAGCGGATACATACCAGGCAAAGCCACCACGACTAGCGCAATAATCGTACTGGTCACCCAATAGAGTACAAGTGTTAATACACTTGCCGCCAGCAGACCGAATAACATCATACCGAAACCTTCTGTTAATATATGCACCGATACCAACGCCGAATACGCCAGCGCCATAATACCAACTGGCGATAGTTGAATTAGTAATATCAGCAACACTACCGACGTCGATATCAACGGTGCGATTGCGTTGTACAAGCCGTCGCGTAATTTTGGCTTAAGCCCAAGAAGAATTTCGCGCAGCAACCACACCGCCGTTAACCAAGTCATCAACACAAGCAGCGCCAGCATAACTCCCTGTTCAGCCCGCAACGACGTCGTGTCAATCGCCAGCGACGAAAATGTCAGCATACCAGCATTTAGCAATTGTCCCACGCCGCCGTCGAAAATCTTGCCCAGCGACTCGGACACTAGCTTGCCAATTGAATCATAAGTTGACTGGCTAGTAATAATCCCTAGAAAAATTATTATCAGCGCATACAAGATTATCATAGACAAGAACAAGCCTTTATCCCTCCACAACACGCGATTGACATAGTGAGTAAAAGCAATATATCCAGGCAAACGCAAACTGCGGCGATAATCTCGCCGCCGCGTCCGCCGAAAGCTACGATGCGGCCGCCGCTGCAGGAAACACACATTGCGATAGCGCGCCAAATACCACTTCTCGGTAAGCCAATCAAGAAATGCGCTACCGTAATGCTTCGGAGTATTATGTTTCTTTTGCTGTTTCATAAATAAGCTAATGGTGCGCAAGGCGGGAATCGAACCCGCACGACTTTTGGTCAAGAGATTTTAAGTCTCTCGCGTCTACCAATTCCGCCACTCGCGCTTATAATTTTATGGAGGCACGTACGAGAGTCGAACTCGTCTAAAAGGTTTTGCAGACCTCTGCGTAACCGCTCCGCCAACGCGCCGTCTGCTTTATTATACCAAACTACAGTTGCTCTTTGAACATTAACTATGAAAAAATCGCTGGCAGAGCAACGATTTCATGATGTATATTTGGTGCACTGAAGAAGACTTGAACTTCCACGGCCGCAATGGCCACTAGCCCCTCAAGCTAGCGCGTCTACCAATTCCGCCACCAGTGCATAGTGCTTTAATTGGCGTGATTATAATTATACTAACCTCACGGCGTTTTGTAAACAGAAGCCCTACCCGTAGACCACGTCGTTACGTCAGCGTAGCGATCGTTCATGGTATTTAGAGAACCGCGCGGCTCAACAATTGACGCGCCATTGTTCAAAACGTAGCTGCCGACAGATTGATACAAACCAATTGCCGGCGCATCGTTCAGCCACTGATTAACAAACTGAATATACTTAGCTGCCCGCAGAGCTGAATTAGTGCGCGAACGCCCGCCAACCAGATCGTTGTCAACTGTTCGATTAGAATAATTAGCAAAATTGTAACCAGAAGCGCTAGCCTGCGACGAATGCCAGTAGGCAAAAACGTCTGGATCAGCGCCAAGCTCCAATTCATACAACAAAGCATCGTAGTCGCGCGGCTGCAACACGCTTTGCACGAAGCTAGTAGTTGTCGAGCTGGTATCGATTTCGCGCAGCTGGACATCAACGCCAAGCTTTGACCACTGCTGTTTAAGTGCATCGACTATTTTCTTGTATTCATCGCGCCCAGACGAAGTTGTCACAGCAACCGCCAACGGCCGACCATCCTTGCCTTTCCATTGGCCTTGGTTATAAGTCCAGCCTGCTTCTTTGAGCAGCGCTTTGGCCTTATCTAAATTATAATCTGGCGCTGCCGGCAGTTTTTGCGCAATCTGACTTTGCAAAATCGGCGCATCTAGCCGCGCCACATTGTCGCCGACAGTTGCGCGGATTGATGAAGTATCAGTAGCGTAGCGTAAAGCCCGGCGAACTCTAGCATCTTGAAGTGTTTGACTGCGATTATTCATCAAAAGATAGACGCCTTTGTTGAGAAGCCAATGTTTAGTCGAGTACTGTTTAGATTTAATGTTATCAGCAGCCGACAAAGACAAACCCGAAGCCGCCGAAACCTCGCCGCTATTTACAGCTTTAACTAACAGCGACTCATTGCCGTAAGCTCGCAGCTCCAGGCGCGACAAAGTCGAAACTGCTCCGTAATATTTAGTATTCGGTTCCATCCGCACCACGTCGGTAGAGCTAGTTGACTCGCTAGTTTGAACTCGTTTAACCGCAAATGGTCCGCTGCCGACTGGGTTGCTGCTAAAATCAGCTTCGCGCATTGACGACGGACTAACACTTTGCAAAATATGCTTAGGTATTACCGGAAAAGTCAAGGCATGCGAAAACCCAGCATACACCGCTGGTAGCATAAACTCTACCGTTGAATCGTCAATCGCCCGCGCCGAAATGTCTAGCCAATTAACTCGCAAAGGCGAACGCACTTGCGGGTTTTTGATCAGATTAATTGTATATACAACGTCTTCGGCAGTCAACTTTTTACCATCGTGCCAGACGGCATTGCGCAACTTGATTGTATAAACTTTGTCATCTTTTACCGTCATTGATTCGGCCAAGTCAGTATGCAACGCTCCGGTAACATCGTAATTATACAGAGACGAAAATAACAGCCGCGATGCCGCTTGTTCAGGCTCGCTAGCCGCTAGCAAAGGATTAAGCGTGCTAATATTGCCAATCACTCCCTCGACATACACGCCGCCAGATTTAGCGCCATCCTTCTTGCTGCCTTGCGAATTCCAGGAATACTGAATACCCAAGCCAGCTATCAGCAAGGCTATAGCAGCCAGCCAAATCATAATCTCGGTCATCACTAAGCGGACATTTTCAATACGCCGCAGAATAAAGCGGCTAGCATGGCGCTGCGTGGCGCCTTCGGCATGCTTGACTCTCAGCGCTAGCCGCTTGTAGCCCAGCCTCAGTTTGCCCTTACTTGCTTTACTCATTTATATCCACCCTTGATTTATCTATAAGTTCGGCAGAACCAACAGTGCCACAATCGACATCACAAACGCTACAGCCAAGAAAATCGTTACTTCAAACAGGTTTTTATCGAGACCGCGCCGCGTCGTATACAATTCACCAGAACCGCCAAATCCAGCACCCAGGCTAGCCCCGCGCTGCTGCAGCAGAACCGAAATTATCATCAGCACCGCCGATACTACCATAACAATTTGCAAAGTTAGCGTTACGTCCATTTTATGATTTCTCCTCTCGTTCGTCGTGATAACTAAGCTCCAGAACACTACTTACTACATAGTTTACCAAACTTAATATCAAGCCTGCAAAAATCGAATTCAAGAACGTCATTTGCAAGCCTGGCGCCAGCATCAATGATAGCCAAACCAAAAAACCGTTAACAACTATCGTGAAAAAGCCAAGCGTTACCAAAATCATCGGTAACGACAAAATCATCACAATCGGCTTAAGTGTCGCGTTAATAATTGAAAAAATCAGCCCGGCGCCGAAAAACGCCACCAAACTAGAATCGATTTGAGCATTGCTATAACCCGTACCAAAAATCCGCACCGCTACCCAAATCCCCAGCGAGTTCAGTATCCACCGGAGAATAAAAGCTATAAATTGTTTACTCATACTGCTACAGTATACCGCATCAGCCGTATTTTTCATAGTTGTGGCATATCGCCACCCTGGTAGCAAAAAGCCTCATAGACGCGAGTTCCTAGCGCTTGCCCGATAGCATCGCAAATTTCCGTTTGGCTAGCTCGCCTAACTGCCCGCATACTGCCAAAGCGCCGCAGTAATTTGCGCCGCGTTGCCGGACCGACACCAGGAATGTCGTCAAGCTCGCTTTTTGTGGCGCCTTTGCGCTTGAGCATTGTATGATAACTGACGGCAAAACGGTGCGCCTCGTCACGAATACGTTGAAATAGCTTTATGACATCATCATATTCACTCATAGTATCGCTGCCGCGCAGATTTCGCGAGTGCGAACCAGCATTTTGCTGCCCAGCATGCAAATTAATTAAGTAAAAATCACCAGAATCCAGTACGCTAATACCGAGGCGCGGCTCTTTCATCAACTGGCCAAGCAGCGCGTCATCGTCGTTAATATGCGAACTATTCTTAGCGACAACGATTTCTTCTTCGCGCTTCGCTATGCCAATTACTGGCACCGTAACGTCTAGCCTGTCTAATTCGTCGAGCACTGCACTAAGCTGCCCTTTACCGCCATCAATCAACAACAAATCCGGCATCCCCCAATCTTTACGATTTTTCTCGCTAAAGCGCCGCCTGATAGTCTCGCGCATATTAGCAGTGTCGTCGTTACGCTGCACGTGCATCTTGAACTTACGATAATGTGTCCGGGCGCTCGCGCCATTGGTGAAGACTACCATGCTGGCTACAACGTTGGTGCCGCTCATATGTGAGATATCATAGCCCTCAATCCTCGCTGGCGGCGCTGGCAAACTCAATAGCTCGGCTAACTGCGATAGTGCCCGATCTTTCGAAATATTAATGAACTCGCGATCGCCGAACATAATTCGCCGCTGCAGCTCGCGCAAATATGTCAATTTATTGCGAAGTTGCGCCGCTGTCTCGAATTCTTGGTTGCGCGCCGCTCGCTTCATGTCGCGTTCAATTTCTTGCGCGATTTTGACGCGCCCGCCCTCGATGTATTTAATCAGCTTACGCAAAGATTTCTTGTACTCGTGGCTGGTCATATCAAGGCTAGGCGCCAAACCGATTTGCTCTTCTAAATTAGCGTGTTCGCGCTTAGGCGGCTTGATATAATAAGGAAAAATTTTGCGCAAATAACGCAGCGCCTTCTTGACTGGCAAGCCACTATAAAAAGGACCAATGTAAGTCGCACCGTCATCAGCAGGGCTGCGCGTAAAAGGCACCGTCGGCCATTCGCTTTTCATATCAATTCGTACAAAAGTTTGCGATTTATCATCACGCAGTAAAATATTGTAGCGCGGCATATAACGCTTGACCATCTCGCTTTCTAGGAATAGCGCGTCAATCTCGCTCTCGGTTTCGATCCAGTCAGTG
>JABCOE020000018.1 GCA_013333795.2 Candidatus Saccharimonadota bacterium
CCACTAGCCCGGCCGATACCCATTAACGCTGATCCAGCATTACTCATGATGGCTTTGACATCGGCAAAGTCGAGATTAATCAAACCATGCTCAGTTATCAGCTCTGAAATACCCTGCACACCTTGGCGCAGTACATCATCGGCAATCTTGAAAGTCTCAAGCAGTGGCGTTCGACGATCAATAGTCTGCAGCAGCCGATCATTCGGGATAGAAATTAGCGTATCGACTTGCCGGCCCAACTGAGCAATCGCCCACTCAGCATTAGCCCGGCGCTTTTCGCCTTCGAAGCTAAACGGCTTGGTAGCCACGCCAACAGTCAAAATACCGAGATCGCGCGCTACTTCAGCTACCACATGACCCGCTCCCGAGCCAGTTCCCCCGCCAGCACCAATCGTCACAAACACCATATCAGCTCCCTCTAGCGATTCGCGAATTTCATCAATCGACTCGCGGGCTGCTGCTTCACCAACGGCTGGATCGGCACCAGCTCCCAAACCATTCGTGGTATTATGGCCCAAGTGAATTTTGACATCGGCTTTTGAATTATGCAAAGCCTGCGCGTCTGTATTCATAGCTATAAACTGGACGCCATTTAGCCCTGCGTCTTTCATACGGTTAACCGCCGAACCGCCGGCGCCGCCGACGCCAACGCCTTTGATGCTTGCGAATGTTTGGATTTCGCTCGGTTTTACCTCTGGCATTACAACTCCTTACCCCTTATTCTCTGGATCTTATTTCTAGTATATCACCTATGGCCGAAACCTGTTAAATAGCGAACGGAAAAGCCCGCCTTTACTGCCCGACTTGCTAGAATCAACCGCAGCACTATGATAGCCGTCAGGATTAATATCAACCAGCATTAAGCCAATTGCCGCCGCAAATTCAGGTTTATCAACATTATCGACCCCGCCGCCATAACCCTTAGCTTTACCTTTACGAACAGCTACGCCGAGCTGGGCTTTAGCAAACTCAACGATACCTTTCATATTAGCCGTCCCGCCTGTTAGAACAGCACCGCTCGGCAGGCGTCCGGCACGACCAGCTTTCTTCAATTCTTTGTTAACCGCTTCAAAAATCTCTTCTAACCGCGCCTCAACAATTTCATCGATATCGGCAATATCAAATTCTAGACTCTCACCATCGTGTTTAATCGAAACTTTGCTAGATTTGTTACGGTTAGTAGCCGATGCATGTTTTAGCTTTACTTCTTCAGCTATTTCTGGATCAATTTTCAGTCCAATCGCCAAGTCGTTCGTTATATTAATGCCACCATACGGTACCACGCCAATATATTGCAGATCACCCTCTTCATAGATTGCTACGCCAGTAGTCGCCCCACCAAGATCGATCACCGCCACACCATTTTCCATCTGAGAATCGTCTAGTACAGCCTTAGCTGCTGCCATTACCGACGGCACCACGTCATTCGGCCGCACAGTAGCGCCCTCAACTGCCTTTTCGAGATTTACTACATACGGCGCCATCGCCGCCACCACATTAGCGCTAATCTCGAGACGCGTGCCCGTCATACCTAGCGGGTTCTTAACTCCGCCCTGCCCGTCAATCGTGTAGCTAAACGGTACGACCTTCAATATTTTGCGGTTAGCTGGTACTTTGCCAGTCGTTGCCACATCTTCTATGCGATAAAGATCGTCTTCGTTAACTTCGTGATCGGCCATACCAACGGCAATCATACCGTCAGTACGCGTACTCGTAATATGCGAACCATTTATACTAACAGTCGCATCGTTGACTTGATAGCCGCTCATTCGCTCAGCATCGCCCAAAGCCTTATCAATCGCCTCAGACGGTCCGTTCAAGTTCGAGACCGAACCTTTGCGCATACCGCTGTTCGGGTATTCGCCAACGCCAACGATTGTCGGCGTGCCAGTCGTCGTATCTACATGCCCGACCACGCACCGAATCATCGTAGTTCCGACATCTATACCAACTGCATATCGAGATTGTTCTTGCATATAGGGATATTATAGCATAACCCGTATAGTTATTTACAACTGCGTAATAATTTCAGCACCGTTTTCGGTAATCAAAACTGTGTGTTCAAAGTGTGCAGCCAAACTACCATCGCGCGTACGAATCGTCCAACCGTCATCTTTATCAGTAACAATTTTCTCGCCGCCCAGCGTCGCCATCGGCTCGATAGCAATCGTATCACCCGGGTGTAACAGTACGCCAGTGTGTTTGCGGCCGTAGTTCGGCACATCTGGCGGCATATGCATTTTCAAACCGACACCGTGCCCAACTAATTCACGGATAATTCCTAATTTGCCATCTTTCAAAACTTTTTCAATCGCAGCTGCGATGTCGCCAGTACGAACATCGCCTTTAATTGCATCAATCCCGGCATACAAACTTCTCTCGGTGGTCGTTAACAGGTGTTTGACTGCGCCTTTCGGCTTATCGTCAACCACCATCGTGAAAGCGCTATCCGTCTTCATGTCTTTATAAGTAATCACCAAGTCAAAACTCACCACATCGCCCTTTTGAAAGATATAATCGCTCGCCGGGCTATGCACGATTTCGTCGTTAGTACTGATACAAATAACCCCCGGGAAGTTCACCTCATCTGTTTTGTAAGTCGCCGAAGCGCCATATTCTTTTATCTTGCCGTCAACGAATGCATCAATATCTTTTTCGCTCATGCCAGCATGAATATAATCGCGAATGTCTTGGAAAATCTGCGCTAACTTCTTGCCGCCATCGCGCATAGCCTGAATTTGCTCGGGAGTTTTCTCGCCAGTAATTAAACGATCCTGCATGCTTGCAGCTCCTCCATAATCCGATCGTGAACCTGCCCAACCGTACCTGTTCCGTCCAAATGCGCGATATTAACTCCGTGCTCTGTCAAATAATCAAGAACTGGATACATCTCGTGCCGATAAATCCGTAAGCGCTCATCAATTACATCGGGCGTATCGTCGATACGGCCGCGTACCTTCAGGCGGTGCAGCAACTCAGCACGCGGCACCTCCAAGACAATCACCAACGCAACATCCCGGCCATGCTCAGGACGATGCTCAATCAACCATTTTGCTTGTGCTAATTGCCGCGGATAACCGTCTAGCACCACGCGATCAATATCTTTGGCTCGGTCTAACGCTTCACCGATTAGTTTATTCACCTTTTCCGGATCAACCAAGCCGCCAGTCCGCATCTGCGCAAATAGCTCGGGATCGCGCGTGTCGCGCAGCAGCTGGCCCGCGCTCAACCAGCGCCAGCCATTACGCGCTGCCAGCATTTGCCCTTGGACACTTTTACCTGCGCCAGCCGGGCCAAAAAATACAATCATGATACCTTCTTTCTGTTAATCCAACTTTTGTTTTACAATACGAGCAATCGCCGCACCATCCGCCGCGTTGCCAACTTGCTTTTTAACTGCGCCAATACCCTGGCCCATTGCCTGCGGCCCAGTTACGCTAAGTTCGGCTATTTTCGCCTCGATAATCGCCGCCAGCTCAGTTTCAGCTAGCTGTTTCGGCAAATATGCCTGCAGAATCTCAATTTCCCGCTCTTCTGGTTCGGCCAAATCTGGACGGTTGTTATCGCGGTAGATTTTAGCCGATTCGTTGCGTTTTTTGACTTCGCGGGCAACGACTTTTTCGATTTCTTCATCGCTCAAACCTTCATCGCGCTTACCCAGCTTAACCTCTTCATTCAGAATTGCTGCCGTCAGATTACGCAGCGTCTCGCCAACAAAACGATCGCCGCTAAGTAAAGCGGCTTTCATTTCATCTTTAATTCGCGCCTTCAGCGCCATTGGCTAGCGAACTCCCAAACGCAACTTCTGCGTCTTTTCCGCCTTGCGCATACGGCGAACAATTGCCCTGCTGCGCCGTACTGTTTTGCTAATCGGTTTTTCAAAGCGCATTGACGCTCTGGCTTTCTGCATCACGCCGCTTTGCAAAAGCCGGCGGTTGAAACGGCGAAGAACGTTTTCATTCGCCTCTTTCTCGTCTTTACGTGTAACTCGTACCATATCGTTATGCATTATATCAGATGAGGAATACTTTTGCAAAGCAAAATTTTACCCGGCCAAGTATCAATCCAGCAAAATAATATGCAGCAGTCGCCCCTCAACCGTCCGCACCCCCTGCCACTCATTGACAGTTGGCTGGAACCACGCCGCTACCTCGTCGCCTGGCTCGCGGAAGAATTCCTCTGATGCGTTGAACGCCAGCATCTGCAACACTTTACCATTTTTATCACACAGCGCTAATTTAACGTGTTGCCCGTCCGCGCCCATTCGTCGCATGCTCAAAACTGATGCCCTGGTAATTTTTAGCACTGGTTCGGGATTACCATTGCCAAATGGCTCCATTTTCGCCAGATTTGCCACCAATTCCTCATCAATTTCCGAAAAATCATCAATTTCTACATCAGCTCGCGGCAGCAAATATCGCTCTTGGTTTGTGAGTTGCAGCGAATCATAAAACTCATTCACGCAACGACGAAAATCACCAATTTTTTCAGTCTCCAGCGTCACGCCCGCTGCCGCTCCATGTCCGCCGCCTTTGATAATGATATCGTCCGCCGCCCGCACTGCATCGGCCGCTGAAAAATCACCAAAACTGCGCGCCGAACCAGTCGCTTCCTCACCGCGCTCGCCAATGATAAACACCGGCTTTTTATATTTCTCCACCAGTTTCGACGCCACAATGCCGATAACGCCGTGATTCCAGCCATCACTACTGACCACCAACACCCGATCATCAGCCAACTGCTCGGCTTGTACACACGCTTCCTCAAAAATCGCATCCTGGATAATGCGCCGCTTAACGTTCAATTCCTCCAGTTTTTCGCTCGCCTCCAATGCCGCCAATCCATCGCGCGCCACCAACATATCCAGTGCATGCTGCGCCGTTTCCAGCCGACCCGCCGCATTCATTCGCGGACCCAAACCAAACCCCAAATGCCTAGCATTGACCTGCTCTGGTTCAATACCCGCCACCGCCATCAACGCTTTCAGTCCTGGGCGTTGTTGTTTTTTCAACACCTCCAAGCCCCAATACACATTTGCCCTATTTTCATCAGCCAACGTCACAATGTCACAAACCGTCCCCAACGCCACCAAATCGAGCAGCCATTTTTCATAGCCGCCAGGCAACCCATCCAGTTCAGTCTGCAGTGCCTGCACCAACTTAAACGCCACACCTGCGCCGCACAAATCACGAAATGGATACGTATGTCCTGGAAATTTCGGATTCACCGCTGCCACGCTTGGTGGCGGCGTTTCAGCGACATTATGATGATCGGTCACCACCGTATCAATCCCCAAGCTAGCGGCATAGGCAATCTCCGCGTGGCACAAACTACCGGTATCTACCGTCACGATCAAATCCGCACCCATGTCGCGTACCTTGTCCACGGCACCCATGGTCATACCATAGCCCTCGACAAACCGGTTCGGGATGAAAGCGTCGACGTCCTCAAAGCCAAACTTACCAAACGCATCCAGCAGCAGCGCCGTGGCGCTCAACCCATCAATATCATAATCACCATAAATGACGATTTTTTCACCGTGCTGCCGCGCCTGTTTCAACCGCGCCACCGCCTTCTTCATGTCCGGCAGCAAAAACGGATCATGTTTCACCGCCATATAATCTGGCTGCAAAAAAGCCTGGCGTGCTGCCCGCGTCACGAGCCCGCGCGCCGTCAAAATCTGCTCGAATAAGGTCATCTACTAATCTCGGAAGTTGTACGTTTCGGCCGATTGCTATTAGCGTGCTGCTGCGACTTAATGACAATACTTTGCAATTCTTTGAAAATCGGGAATTGTTTATTAGTCGAGTAAATCCGTGTATTACCCTGCTTTTCGGCATGCAAAAAACCGACCTTTTCCAGCCGGCGCAATTCGCGCTGGATGTTGCCGGGGTCTTCCTTGATCAGCTTAGCCAGACCACGGACATGCGTCCGAAAATCTGGATATTTGGCATAGACGACAACTATCTTACGACGCACCCGCGAGGTAATGAATACATCAAGCATCTAGCCAAGCCCCTTTCTTCCAGTTTAGTTTGTTCTGTTGCTTTTTATTCTACATTCTTTTCATAACCAATTCAAGACCATTTATCGCCAATTCAATATGATTTGGCTAATCTTATCAATTGATTGCTGTAGTGTTGGCACATTGTTATCTTCATAATAATGATCAACTCCCAAGAAATTCTCTTTAACATCCAGCAAATGTAGCTCATCAGCAGTAATGTGCAGTCGATCAACCACTGCCACCGACGCTACTGGCGACGCTACGACCAACCGCAGAATCCTAATCGGCTTCAAGAAGTCTAAAGCCACTCCAACGCTAGCAGTATTAGCAAAGCCATCCGACACCAGCACCACCACGCGATCTTTCAGCATATCTTTATCGACTGTACCGCCATCGCCGATCAAGCGATTGAGACTACTATATGTTTCGCGTCTCTTCTCGGCCAAATAGCCATGAAATTCGCTCGTATACTCATCAATCTCGCCTGCCGAAAATTCATCATTATATGTGAAATCGCCAGTTTGCGACCCCGCTCCAAAATTCATTCCTTCGCCTGGTATCTCGATATCCTGCGACACCAAAAGCATCAATACGCAGTGCAGTTGCGCTGCAATTTGCTCGCCCACCACCACGCCGCCGTTGCTTAGCGCTACCACAGCACAGTTTTCGTAGCGATATTTAGCTACCAGTTGATCAGCCAAAATCTTTCCTGCTTGCGATCTACTCTCGAAATACATATGCTTATAGTAGCGTGTTAAACTGCCGTAGACAAGGTATAATTAAGTGATGCATTATTATCTAATAGCACCCGCTAAAATCGTCAAAGCTGACGCTGATACATTCACCTACCATAGCCAGCAGCCATTAGCCATCGGTACTATTGTTGTCGTGCCCGCTGGCCGGCAATCGCTTATTGGTATTGTTGTAAGAAAAACTACAAAACCTGAATTCGCTACAAAAGAAATTACAACAATCCTCGATCTACCCCCGTTGCCACATCCATTGTTGCAAACTGCACAATGGATGAGTAATTACTACATCGCTCATCTGGCATTAGTTTTACAAACCATCTTGCCAAGCGGCCTCACCAAGAAACGCCGCATTCTAAGCTCAAACAGCACTGCAGCAACACGAAGAGATAGAACACATTTTGTACTCAACAAAGACCAGTCGGCCGCCATTGACAACCTGCTAAACGCCAAAAGCGGCACCGTTATTCTGCACGGCGTCACTGGCAGCGGCAAAACCGCCGTCTACATTGAATACGCCAAGAGACTAATCGCTACTGGCAAATCTGTCATCGTAATTGTTCCAGAAATTGCCTTAACCGCCCAGCTAATCGCCGAATTTCAGCACTCTTTTCCTAACCTCATCACCACGCATTCGCAACAAACCGAAGCCCAGCGCCACCACGCTTGGCTGCAAGCATTAAATGCCAACCACCCAAACATTGCCATCGGCCCACGCTCCGCCCTATTCATGCCGTTTCGCAATATCGGCGCCATCATTATAGATGAGGCTCACGAACCAGCGCTCAAACAAGACCAAACGCCGCGCTACTCGGCATTACGTACCGCTGCTGTTCTCGCCAAACACCACCGCGCCATAGTCGTCCAGGGCTCTGCC
>JABCOE020000019.1 GCA_013333795.2 Candidatus Saccharimonadota bacterium
AGCCAATCCGGCGTCTGGTTGCGATTAGCGATATTAACGACAAGGTCGTAATCACACAGCATATCCTTCGTCAGCTGTGTCCGTTGGCTAGCTCCGACTTCGATACCTTTCTCTCGCATTAAGTCAATAACCGCCAGCGGATCAAGATTCTTAGCAACGAGATGAGTATCAAAATCCGCAACTGTCCGTATCTTAGCGGTAGGATACTTCTCTGCGTTAACACCAGCCGAATCGGCATTCTGCGTCTTGGTGAAGTGATTATAAAAAGCCTGCGCCATCTGTGAACGGACAACATTTGCATTGCACACAAACAAAATCTTTGAACTTTTATCTAACGTTACCTTGCGCCTCGTGTTACCACTAAGCAGCTTAAATTTCACATACACACTCGGATCAGTCACCGTCTGGTAAGCGTCGTTGTCCATAGGCACTTCAGCCTTGCTCACAGGGGTGGCAAACTTGGTATCGTACATCAGCACCTTTTCGCCTTCGTAGATTTTACCTGCTTCGTACAACTGTTTAAAGGCCCACCAGACGCTCTCCATGAAATTCTTGTCCATGGTGCGGTAGGCGCCTTTGAAATCCACCCAGCGGCCGATACGGTCGATCACGCCCTGCCACGTCTCGCTATTCGCCACCATGCTTTCGCGCGCCTTGTTAATGTATTTTTCCAGACTGATAGTTGGCAAAGGATTACCGTCCTTATCCAGCGGTGCTGACTGGTCGCTATTCGTCACAATCTGCCGCCGATCCATAATATTCATCTGCTTTTCGACGAAATTCTCTGCCGGCAGCCCATGACAGTCCCAACCCCAGCGGCGCTCCACGCGCTTGCCTTTCATTGTCCAGTAGCGCGGCACCGCATCTTTAACGATTGAGCTCAGTAACGTACCATGATGCGGCACGCCAGTAATAAACGGCGGCCCGTCGTAAAAAACGTAGGCATTATCTGCCGACCGCTGCGCCACTGACTTTTCAAACGTCTGATCATCCTTCCAGCGTTGCACCCAGTCTTTTTCGTATTCTGCCGCGCGACGGCGTGTTCCGTGTTTGAATTTCATAATTTTCCTCCTTGCTTTTTATCGTCATATTCTATATAATGAAAGTATTCAATATTGAAAATCCCTCGCCGTGGTTTGTCCCTGCGGGGTCTTTTCATCTTTTTAGCCCCTTTCTGCGCTTAACTTTTTGCGAAATCTCCTGCATAAAGGTAATATGGCTACCGACCGCCTTTCTGAGCAAGCTTGAGGCGTACTTCCTATTCGGCGCGATAACGCGCATAAACTTATCCTTATCCTGCAATATTTTTACCAACGGCGTAAAATCTCCGTCGCCAGTAATAATAATTGCCTGCGAGTATTCCTTCTCTCGTCGCCAACACTCGACAATTAACTCAGCATCGACATTACCCTTGACCTCGCCAGCACCGTACACTACAACCGGCTTAAATACCAAAATATAACCGCTTTCTTGTAGTAATGAATATAAATCCTGATACTGCGACATATATCCGATAAAAATAAATGCTTTCTCTACCCGATACTTATCGCGCAAATACACGCGGAACTTGCGCCAATCCAGTAACCAACCATCACTCTGTACGCCTTTATAGACGTTTTGCGCATCAATAAATGCATAAATCATTTTAATCTCCTTAGTTTATCAACCTTACTTATTAACATTTTCCTCTAGCTCCTTCATCGCCTGCACTAGCTCCTCATGCACCACACCATTACTAGCAATGGCTCCGCGGATATCCTGATCATAGAAAATACTGATATTGGCAATTCCATTGCAAACGACACTGTTCCGTCAATCGGATCGCAAGCCCAAACATATTTTGAACCACGGCGCTGACTCGCCTCTTCGCCGTCAATATCGTGGGCTGGATATCGCTCAGTTACCCGCTTAATGACGAGATCATTAATCTCCTCATCAGCAACAGTCGCGATTGTATTGTTTGCTTTAAGATGAGTATCTGGCTTCTTGCCAAAATATTTTCGCATAATATCGCCCGCCCCCAGCGCCACGCTTTTCGCAAAATCTAGCCATTCTTGATGCTGATCAGTCATGATTTGCCTCTGTTTGCAACGATTTTGTCATTAACCGTAGCTTATATACCTGCGGATTAGGCTTGCCGAAGAGAAAATCATACGTATCGCTACCGCCAACCTGCTGATAGCTGTAACCTAGTTTTTCGTATAGTCTTTTCGCTGGCTCATTTGAGATTTCAACACCCAGTCCAATCATAGAAAAGCCTTGGCGGCGGGCCTCATTTTCTGCTGCCGTGACAAGCATAGTTGCCAAGCCTTGACGTCGATAATTCTCGTCAATTTCCAGCGCATTGATTTGCGGTAAACCCGGAAAATCCTTTTCAATGATAGAGGTTTCATCGCCCCAATCATGCCGCAAAGTCACTCTGCCGACATAGCGTCCATCTGCCTCTACTGCCAACACTACTGCCTTTTTCTGTTTAATTAGATCACACAGCTCCGCCTCATAATCATCAGAGATATACATCTCTTTTTTAAGGCGAGTAAATGAGCTGCTGCCGGGCGACACTAGCTCAATAACAGGCGTATATTTATTAGGATTAAGTGAGCATTCGCCGTTGGTATCTTTAAGCAACTCTTGTTTGCTAGCTGGCACTAGTATTATTTCCTTTCAAAAAATCACCTCTTTTGACTTCGAGAATCCGCTGGAGGTGTTTCAAACGGACGGTACCATCTCGATTCCAAAAGAAGTGATTCTTTTAGCTCTTTCTTATGCTATTTACGCAAGCTCACGGCGAGGTCTAATCTCAGCTGATAAAAAACCGATTTCTTCCCGCAGGCTTCGCGGCTGATAACCGCTCATTTCGCGCTAGCCCTGCCAGAGAATACCTCATCAAGCATACGCGAAAACGCCCTTACTCACATTTTACTACATAAAATTAAATAACGCTATATCTAGCGTAAGCACACTAGATATAGCGTTATGTCGAGCCAATCCAAACTAAATCATTTTACTTCCAAACCGCCCAAAACGCACTCGCCGCGCAGATAGATTGTCTTTTTGGCGGAAGATTTGGATACGGTTTTATCCTCGCTGCCGCCCAAAATGCCGTGAACTTCGTTTTTAACGATCACGTCGTCAGGCATATTGATGTTGACACCGCCGCAAAACGTAAAGACGTCGATGACCGCGCCGTCCTTAATTTTCGCTTGGCGCAAATCCAACTCCACGCCGCCAAATATAGCCGTTACCGAACCGCCAGTATAATCACCTTTCACCCGCGACTCTTCGCCGTAAAAAATTGCAATTTTTTCATTACCGCTATCATCAGCTGATTTTTTAGACCGCTTGCGGCCGCCTGAACCGACACTTACCGTCAAGCCGATAGTGATCAACATCACCGGCCAAAATATCTTCCAAACGCTAATATTAATTACACCGTAAGCGCCCAAGCCAATGGACACACCGATAGTCATTAGCAGTAATCCCCACACCCGCAGAGAGGCTTTGCGGGAGCTAAATATCGTCATCAGACCAGCCAAAATCAGCCCAACCGCCCAAACAGTTCCCCAGAACACGTTCCAGCTATCAAACTTGATAATCTCGAGATTCCTCAGTAACAGAACCCCGCCGAGCGCCGCAATGGTGATACCAAAGAAAGCCCTAACAAGAAAATTTTTCTTCATACCCCCCCATTATGACATATCAATCGCAGCTAGTAAATTATCGCTTCCGGCGCTTTTTCACGAGGACAATCACCCGCCAAACCGCCGCAATAACTATGGCAATCGCTCCAATAATAATCGCCCAAGCACCAGGTGTCGGCCAGAAAAATAATTCTATCGGTTCAACCTTTTTCGTCGTTAAATCAGCCGAATTTTTACTAACGCCCCATTCGCCGGCCTTTTTATTATAAGCAATTGAAAGCTCAGCGCGGTACTTGCCGCCCCAGAACGGCTGTAAATTACTCTCGTAGCGGAACTGGCGGACTTGCTCGGCAATTGCCGCATACTCGCCGCCGTTTTGATAAACAACGTTGCCCAACATATCTTTAACTACTAGCTTGACGTCAACGTCAGCCGAAACGTTGCCAGAATTTTTGATAGCAATGTTATATAACTGCTTGCCGTTATTATCGACGGCGAATTTATCAACTGTCACGTCGCGGTGAATATTACCAGGAATAGTAACCGCCATACGCACCGCTTGGCGCGTTTGCAGCTGGATACCGCCTTTCTTAGCAGCGGCTGGATCGGCTTTGCGCTGGATCACCAAACAGGCGTTATGCTCGCCGACGTCAGCCTTATTAGGCACGGTAACTGCGAAATCAACGTTCGTCGATGCGCCAGATGCCAAAGCCACCTCGCTTTTCGCTAATTTTACCCAATTGCCAGCATCTTTCTTTTCCTCGACTTGCTGCTTGCATGTCATATCGCCAGTCGCTGTGACTGTACCGTCGACGGCGTATACCTCGATATTCGCTTGTTCGGTCAAGCCATTAGTAATCGTCAATTGATCGGATTTACTAGCGCCGCGATTCAATTGATAAATAAAAATCGACTGCGTCCGCGGATTGTTCGGATCAGGATTCGCTGGACGGCTGCCAATTCCTGCTGCCAGAACCGACGACGGCCATAAAACACCTGCCGCAACCGCCATTACCGCTAGCTTGCGCCAGCATGAAACTATACCCCGTATTCTCCTCATTAAAATCATACGATTTATTATAGCAAGCCAAGACGCTCATGGCTATACCAATACCCCGCCGATCCTCCAAAAACTAAATAGTCCACGTAAATGAAAATCAGACGCCCGAAAGAGCGCCCAATTTTCATTGATATAACTGCGCCGGACCTTAAATAGCGGCCACAGTTTGAGTCATCGGCAAAGTATAGGTACCTGCTGCTTGGCCAGCTGGAATAGCCTGGCTCAAACCGACACCCGTCACATAACCGCGCCAAACATCGTCGGAACCAGCCGCCGCGCTAATCAGCGTTACTGGAGAAGTGCCGGAAAATGCTGCTTGCGAACCCAGTGTAATACCCGTGGAAGCACCGATCATTGATGTCAGCGTTCCGGCAGCTGGATTAACCGTCAACTGTCCAGTCGTAGCATTACCGTTGTATTGATATGTATTGCTACCGCTCGTCCACTTTCCCGTACCAGGAGTTGTGGCATTCAATGTTAGCGTCCAGCCATTATTAGCACCGCCAGGGTTATCGACAGCGATGCGCTTATCATTAGCGCCAAATGTACCAGTCGTCGTCTGGGCAGAAGTCGACGCCGTAGTCGCGTTCATGGCAAATGTTGGATTTGTTACTACGCTATCGCCAGTATCGCGAATGTCGGTGCTGAGCACGCCAGCGTTAATCGTCTGGCTCAATTCTGACGTCGCCGTAGTCGCCGCATACACCGCCGTACCCGCCAGACCGACTACGCCAGCTACACCGACCGCCAAAGCTACGTTTGTTATTAGTTTTTTCATATCGTATCCTTTCTTTTACGTTATTTTCGTTGCTTCGTTGTTCATTATGGTGCTACTATCTACCCTCCTTCGCACCTCCGAACATCCGCTAATTTCCTACGGTTCATGACTGCCTCCTCGTCTGTTACGTATCAGCAGTATGAACGCAATAATAATCATTCCCAGCGCCGCTATCACCATAAACCACATATTTGCGCCAGTATTAGCCAAATCTTTACCAGGTTTTATATCTGCAGCGGCTGCCGAAACAGCTGGAATCGCTGGTGATGATGGAATTACTGGCGGCGTCGACGGCAAGATTCGCGGCGAAATAGTGATTGTAAAAGGTACCGCGTGATTAATTTGCAAAGCCGAACCGTAAGCCTGTGTCGAGGAGGCAATCTCACCAAAATAAGTCTTACCATATTCAAGCACCAGCGTCGTATCTCCAGGGTGTGTCTTTGGCCAATTAGATAGATCAAGCACCCAAGCATTACCGTTAACCGTCAATTCTGGATCAACTCCCAGGACAAACACTCTGCCGGCAAATTCAATCGCCAGCTGATGCGCGCCAGTCACTGGATCAATAACCGTATGTACCGCATCATACACGCCGTAAATCACTGGGTAGCCGTTATCTTTAATTACCGAATGGTCGTATTTTGGCGCGAAAACGTCGCACTCCACATCATTCACTTGCCCAACCGCTCTGTTGTAAACTGTATGAGAGCAGTCTATTTCACGAATTAACTGTGAAAAAGTTGAATCCGCTGAAGTTGTCGCCAGAGCAGCTTTGCTACTAAAAATTACGCCAATCATTGCTGTTAAAAATACAACAACTACTGCACCAACTCCCATTATATTTTTCATCCTCATCATTGCGCTACCACCGTTACTGTTACCGGCAATGTATATGTGCCTGGTTTCTGATATGCAGGAATCGTCTGTTTCAAGGTAATGTTTTGCAACTTGAAAAGACAAGTCAAGCCGCTGCTGCTTGAGGCGGTTGCCAGCGTAATCGCGTTAGCCGACGCCGTGCCAGCTACGAACGCACCGCCCGCACCATACGATAAGCCAGCCGTCGTACAGGCCTGCCCTAGCGGCGTCGAACCGGACGCCGTAAACGCGCTTGACGATAGGTCAACCGATAATTGCCCTTGGTCTGTATTAGTACTATTAAACGCATAATTGGCTGCGTCACCAGTCTGCGTCCATTTAACTGTCGAACCGCCAGTTGCCGCCAACGAAACGCTCCAGCCCGTCGTCGATAAGCTATTTGTCACCTCAAGCTGTTGCGACGAATTATTAGATAATTTCGCAGTCGTGGTACTTGCCGTTCTACTGGTCATTGCCGCCGAAAAT
>JABCOE020000020.1 GCA_013333795.2 Candidatus Saccharimonadota bacterium
CCAGGGCAAACGCTTGAAAAATTACGTGCCGTTGGTTAGTACTATTGTCGCTGTGCTGGCTACGATATATTTCATCGTCTTTCATGTGGCTGTGCTGTTTGTTAGGTAGGGTGGTGCATGGCTGTTTATTTAGGTAATGCTAAAACATTGACAAATTATCAAATATGGAGTATAATCATAAGCAGTTTACATCATTAACCGTCTATAGACAGAAAAGGATACGATAAATATATGAGCAGCAGCCGTTGGTATCTGGCATGAGGCACATAAGCCTGCGATGGATAGTGAGCAAATGCGCGAAGCGACAAGTATAGCAGCCGAGGCTGTTTCGGATAAAATCGGGGAATTTGAAGGAAAAGATCCTCGCTATGTCGATGAAGATGGCGACTATTCTAGCTATCGTAATGACAAAGGTGATGATATAAGCGTATTTGCGTACAACACAGGTTCAGAGTACAAAAATCCGATAACGGGCGATATTAGTAAACCAGGTACATATGTCAGAGTTACCTTAGAGAATAATAGTAATAGAGGTAAGCGTGATAAAAAAGGCACATTATCAAGGACAGGCTTCACATTTAAATCTGATAACCCTCGAGATTTTGATAATCTAATGGCTGATGGCCAACTAACTATAGACGAGGCTAAGATTTTATAAACAGCGGTCGTGTTAGTATCAGCGAGATTAAGTCGGTCGTAGACATTAACGGAGATGACGCTCTGGTTGATGAAACGTCAGACTATAATTCTCTCACTGGCGGCGATGAGAATTGGCGTCTTAGAATAGATGAACACGACGGTGTTAGCGGGGTTGATAAAGGCAAGGATGGCTTATCTGGCGAGAGCGCAGTGGCACAAGTACAGAGAGTAGTTGATATGGTACAAGAAGATAATTGGGGCGAATCTAAATAATAAATTTTTAAGTAAGGACCATTAGGATAAAATACCTGCCTGATGGCAGGTATTTTTGATGCCGGCACCAGCAAGCCTCGTACTTACGAGCTGGCGTAGAGGTGGTGAGCTAGTATAGAAGCTGGCTTTAGCTAGCTTTTTCATAGCAGATAGGGTATAATATTAAGCGATATTAAACCTAAGGTTGCGTGAGATAACGTAACCATCCGTACGGATACCAAGGAGGTAATGTATGAGAGAATACGAGCTGACGGTTCTTATTCGGCCTGATTTGCAGGCGAATTTGGACGCGGTGCTTAGCAAGGTCAAGCAGCTGATCGCCGATAACGGCGGTTCGGTTAAGGCCGAGGACAATTGGGGCAAAAATCGCCTCGCTTACAACATCAAAGGCGAAGATTTTGCGGTATATGTGTCGATGGATGTCGAGCTGCCAGCAGACGCGCCGCTCAAGATTAACAATGCGCTGAATATTAGCGACGAAGTTATCCGGTATTTATTGGTTAAGATAGATCACAAAGCGCGTGCCGCTCTGGCGGAGGCTAAGAAGCGCGCGGCTGAGCGCGAGGCTGAAAACAGCGAAGATTAAGCCATAAATAGGAGGGAAATCTATCATGGCAAAGGGGTTTAACAAAGTAATATTGATGGGAAATCTGACGCGCGATGTTGAATTGCGAACAACGACGAGCGGCCAGAGTGTAGCTAATTTTAGTTTGGCGGTTAGCCGTAGCTGGCGCAACCAAGACGGCCAGCAGCAAGACCAGACCAGCTTCATTAACTGCGTAGCTTGGGGCAAGCCGGGCGAGATTATCTCGCAATATGTCAAAAAAGGCGCGCCGCTTTTGGTGAGCGGCCGGCTCGACCAGCGTAGTTACGAAGATAAAGATGGTAATAAGCGGTCGGCTGTCGAGGTGGTAGTCGAAGATTTCAACTTTGTTGGTGGTCGTAACGACAGTAATGCACCGGCATCGACACCGCCGCCAGCGACTAGCACCAAAGATGTGGTCGTCGAGGATATCGACGATAAGCCAATCGACTTAAGCGAGATCCCATTTTAACGATTAGAAAGGATTATAAAATATGGCAAAAAAAATGCGCAAGGATGCTCCGGTAGTATTCTTGTATAAAGAGGTGAAGACACTGTTGCGCTATATTAGTCCGGTGAGCGGCCAAATCGAGCCAATTTCCAAGACGGGCTTGAGTGCTAAATTGCAGCGGATGCTGGCTCGCGAGGTAAAGCGGGCGCGTCATCTGGCGCTGTTACCGTTTGTGACGCGAGATTAGGGAATTTTCCAGCGTACGAAATGCTTTGTCGTGCGCTGAAGGGTATTTCTAAGACGCAAAAGGAGATGAAATGTATCAGCCAACTGATTTGAAAAAAGGCGTAGTATGCCAAATCGACAGTCAACCGTATCGAGTGATTGACTACAACCAGAAAGTTATGGGCCGCGGCGGTTCTATCGTTAATGTCAAATTGAAGAATTTAATTACTGGTGCGGTTATTCCCAAAACGTTTAAAGGCCAAGATAAGATTGAGCCAGCCGAGGTGACTAGCAAAACTGTCCAATATTTATACAATGACGGTTCAGCTTTCTTTTTCATGGATCCGAATAGTTTTGAGCAGTTTGAGTTGTCGGCCGATTTGGTTGACGAAGCTAAAAACTTCATGAAAGAGGGCGACGAGCTAGCTTTGCAATTCTTTGACGGTAAGGTGATTACCGTCGAGATGCCGAAAAATGTTTATTTGGAAGTGACCTATACAGAGGCAGTTGTTAAGGGCGACACGACTAGCAGTGTTTTGAAAGATGCAACGCTTGAGACAGGCGCGGTCGTTAAGGTGCCGGCTTTTATAAAGGTTGGCGATATTATTTCGGTTGACACGTCTACAGGCGAGTATCGCGAACGCAAGAAATAGCTTATTAAACTAAAATAAGTGTTTCGCAGCGTGCTAAAATGTAAATATGACTAACAAGCGAGCGCGTGCCGCTGCAAGTGCTAAACGCCTGCACAAAAAAGTTAAACAACCATATCGTTCGGTAATGCCCGAGCAAAAACGTCACCGGATGTTAGTTTGGGCGGCGTTTTTTGTTGCAGCGGCGATTTTGGCTGTGCAAATATTGTATCCGCTTGATCGAGCGCTGCCGCTAGCGCGGATGAATGGCCGCTGGGTTGGTTGGCAGAGTGAGACAGATTTGGCTAACCAAGCGACGTTAGTATTCCAGCGATCGAAAATTAAATTCATTATTGGCGGCAAACCGAGCGGTATTTATACGCTGAGTGAAGCTGGTGCTGATATCAAGGCTGAGGAGATGGCGAGTCGACTAGCGAACTATCCCTTTTGGCTGCGTTTGGTGCCGTTTTCGATATTTTGGCAGCTGCCAAATGTGCAAACGCTAGATCTAGCTTTCGCGCTGCCGACATTAGAGGTTTTTGCACAAAAAACTAGTTCGCAACTGTCGCGGCTGCCAATAAACGCTGGCGTGGCGTTTAAAGCCGGTCAGCTAACGGCGGTTAATGATGTGCCGGGACATTTGGTGAGTGCGCAAGCTATCAAAAACGTGCTGCAAACAATCAAGTATTCATTTGCTGGCATGACGGAGCTCCGAATTGATGCTAAGTTGCAAGAGGCGTCGCGGCGCAGTACGGCGTTCGCTTCTGTCCGTAATCAAGCCGAGCAAGCATTGGCTCGTCCTTTGACGATTCGCGCTGCCGATCAGACGTTTGCAGTTGGCAATGCTGAGAAAGCTTCGTGGCTAGAGTTTGGCGAAACAACAGAAGGTGGCACGACCCTGGTGATTAACAGGCAAAAACTACAAAGCTCAATTGATAATTGGTCAAAAGCAGCTGGACGTTCGGCTGGCCAGACAAATATCAATATTGAGAACGGGCGAGAAGTCTCGCGAACCACTGGTGAGAAAGGTAGCCAAATCGATGCGGCTTCAATAGTGCAACCAGTCACTGATTATCTGCTGAGAGGCCAAGGTAGCGGCGTGATCTTGGCGGCGCTGACTGATTTAGAGCCGAGCGTAATTTATAATAACCGCTATACTCCTACCGAAGATGGCTTGCGAGCTTATGTAAGTGATAAGGCACGTAATGGTGCTTGGTTCTCGATTCGCCAGCTGGGCGGCAGCGGTTGGTCGGCAGATGCCGATGCCGAGGAGAGTGTTGTTAGCGCTAGTACTTATAAACTGTTCGTTGCTAAACGCTTGTTTGATGAGATAAATGCTGGGGGAATTAGCTGGAACGACCCGATGCTTGACACGACAGTGTCGGGCTGTTTTGATCGGATGACTATTGCCAGTACTAATCCATGCGCGGTGGCATGGCTAGATAGATTTGGCCGGCAAAATCTGAACGATTTTGTTTACCGACTAGGGTTTTCGCGGGCAGTGACTTTTACGCACGCGCAGGCAACTCATGTGTCGGCGGGTGATCTGACGAAATTCATGGTCGGATTGGAGACTGGCTCGCTAATTGGCGGAGCGCAGCGCGAGCGGCTGTTGTATTCTTTGTCGCACCATCCTTACCGTTATGGTATACCGACGGGTAGCCAAGCACGCGAAGTTTATGATAAGGTTGGCTTTTTGTGGAACTACGTGCACGACACGGCGATTGTCCGGCATCCGCGCGGTACATATGTGATGACGATTATGACTCAGGGCAAATCGTACGCAGCAATCGCGGCGATGACCCGCGACATTGAGCGGATTATGTATCCATAGTAGAATTGAGGAATGAAGCAACGGTTAGATAAATTGATGCTGGCGCGCGGATTGGTGGGTTCGCGTTCGGAAGCCGAGAATTGGATTCGTTTGGGACGTGTGCGCGTTGGCAGGCGGGCGGCAACTAAGCCAGGGTTGGTCGTTGATGAGTCGGTATCAATTGAGTTGACAGCACCAGAGCGTTATGTGTCGCGGGCCGGACTAAAATTGGCGGGCGCGGTGAAAGCTTTTAATTTGAATTTTCGCGGCAAGACGGTTTTGGATGTCGGCAGCAGCACGGGCGGCTTTACCGATTTTGCGTTGCAGCACGGGGCAAAAAAAGTGCTTGCCGTGGATGTCGGCACCGATCAGCTGCACCCGAGCTTACGCGGCAATAAACGAATTGAGCTGTATGAAAAAACTGACATTCGGGATTTTGTGCCAAATGAAACTCCGGATATGGTAGTGATTGACGTGTCGTTTATTAGTCTGAGGCAAATCTTGCCGCACGTTGCGAAAATCGTTGATAAAAATACAACGATAGTAGCAATGGTTAAACCGCAGTTTGAGGCGCAACGCCAACAGCTGACTCGCGGCGGTGTCGTCAAGAATGACGGCGTGCGGCGGGCAATCTTGCGCGAATTCGAGCAGTGGGCGCGTGCTAATTTCATAATTATTAATAAAGCAGATAGCGAAGTGAAAGGCGCGCACGGCAACTTGGAGCGGTTTTATATATTGAGAAAAGCTGGAAGTTGTTAGCGGCTTATGCGGCTGGCCAGTGATTCGCTGGCAAATTGGTCTAAGCTATATCAAATCTAAGCGATTAAATGCTAAATTATTTACTAACGTTAAATCTAAATTCAACTACATCATCTGGCTGCATGACGTAAGTTTTACCTTCGGTGCGGATTTTGCCGGCGGCGCGAGCGTTAGACTCTGAGCCGGCAGCGACTAAATCATCGTAATTAACAACTTGAGCAGCGATAAAGCCCTTTTCGAAATCAGTGTGAATGACGCCAGCTGCTTGCGGCGCTGTCCAGCCCTGGTGGATTGTCCAGGCGCGAACTTCTTTCGGTCCGGCAGTTAAGTAGCTTTGCAGTCCGAGTAGATCGTAGGCGGCGCGAATCATTTGCGTTAGTCCGGCTTCTGGCACGTCGTAACTTTGTAAGAGTTCGAGTGTATCGCTGGGGTTAAGGCCTTTAATCTCGTCTTCAAGCTTGGCGCAGATGAATAGGCTGCGAGCGTGTGGCACGAGATTGCGCAGGCTCTGCTTCTTGTCTTCGCTAGCCAGGGTTTCTTCATTGACGTTGAACACATAAATTACCGGCTTAGCAGTCAAAAGGTGTAAATCAGCGATATCGTCAGGATCGACGCCGGAAATTTCGTTAATTGGCGTGCCAGCGCGCAGTTTTTCAGCAAGCGCTTCTAAACGATTTTTGATAGTGCTAGCTTTGGGGTTGGCTTTGGCCTCTTTGGCGAGGCGAGTCAGGCGAGTTTCTAGCGTTTGCAAATCAGCCAGAATTAGTTCGGTATTGATAGTGTCGATATCGCGTTTTGGATCGATAATATTCTCGACATGAACGATATCGTCGCTTTCAAAAGCACGGACGATATGGACAATGGCATCGCATTGACGGATGTTAGCTAAGAATTTATTGCCTAAGCCTTCGCCTTTGGAAGCTCCGGCGACCAGCCCGGCAATATCGACAAAAGTCACGGTAGCCGGGATAATTTTCTCAGCGTGGTACATTTTGGCGAGGACGTTTAGGCGCTCATCGGGTACCGGCACGATGCCGGTGTTTGGTTCGATAGTGGCAAAAGGATAATTGGCCGCTAAAATATTATTATTAGTTAAAGCATTAAAAAGCGTGGATTTACCAACATTCGGCAAACCGACAATTCCGATAGATAAACTCATAATCCTACATTATAGCATTTAAAGGGTATTGTCCGAAAAGTAATTATCTAAAAAGCTTGCGTTTTTTACTTTGCTTATGCATAATATAAGGTATATGAAAATTCAAAAAGGGATGGGCGATTTCTTTGCACTCGACATCGGTACCAACGCGGTGCGAGTATTGCAGCTAGCTGCTTCTGGCCAGGGCAGTTGGAATCTGGTGGCATACGGATATGTGCCTGTCGATCACAAAATTACCGCGAGTGACTCGCCAGAAGCACGGCGCCGGCTCGGCGAGGCCACGATGACGGCAGTAGGCCAGTCTGGTATTCGTACTAAAAATGTAGCGATTGGCTTGCCGTCGAGTAAGACTTTCACCACGGTTATTGACGTGCCAGCAATGAGCGAAGCGGAACTGCGGGCGACTATGAAATACCAAGTCGATCAGTATATTCCGATGAGCAGTGATGAGGCGAAAGTTGACTGGGCATTGCTAGGCGGTTCGCTAAAGTCGCAAAACCAAAATGAAGTATTAATCACTAGTGTGTCCAAGCAATATAGCGAAGAACGTTTGGAGTTAATTGAATCGCTTGGCCTGAATGTGATAGCTGAAGAGCCAGATCCGTTAGCGCTGGTGCGAGCGTTAGTACCAGCGACTGCTAGTAATTCAGCTTATATGCTGGTCGATATGGGCGAGTTATCGACAGATATCGCTTTGACTTACGGCGATACGCCGCGGTTAATCAGGACGATTCCGACTGGGCTGAACTCGCTAGTTAAGGCTGTGGCTCAGAACCTGAGCGTCCAAGAGGATCAGGCTCGCCAGTTTATCCTGAAATTTGGTCTAGATCAAAGTCGCCTCGAAGGGCAAGTCTTCCGTGCTGTCGAGATGCCACTCGATAATTTTGCTTCTGAATTGTCAAAATCGATTAAATTCTTCCAGAATAGATATGAAGATGTGGCGGTTTCTCAAGCTTTATTATCTGGATACGGCGCGACTGTGCCGCAAATCGATTCGTATTTGGCGGGCAAGATTAATATATCAGCGGTTGCAACTAGCCCTTGGCAAAATATAAATGTCTCGCAGAGCATGCAGCAGCAACTAGCGCCGATTGCTAACGAGTTTGCTACGGCGGTTGGCCTGGCGAAACGGAGAAACTTGTCATGATTGAAGTAAACCTAATACCAGACGTTAAGCGGGAATATTTGCACGCTCAGCGGGTTCGTAATACGGTGATATCGGTATCAATGTTAGTGGCTGCAGCTGCGGCAGGTACTGTGATTGTGTTGGGGCTTGCTTTGGGGTCGCTGCAGTTTGCTAGCGGTCAGGCTGATAATGCTATTAAAAGCAAATATAAAGAACTTAGCGATAAACCAGATATTAATGATCTTTTGACTATCCAGAATCAGCTAACTCAGATTGATATGATCAGTAGCAATCGAGGCGTTAATTCACGCATCTTTGATACTTTGAGCGCGGTTAATCCACAGGCGCCAAACAACGTGACTATGTCAACGGTGCGTTATAATGCGTCAGAAAAAACGATTACCATAGAAGGTTCAACCGCTGGCGGTTTTAATGCGGTAGACGCTCTCAAAAAAACCATTCTTAATACTAAATTGAAATACACGAAAGATTCGGAATCTGCAGAAACGCCGCTATCTAGCTCTGTGAGAATTACCAACACGGCGTATGCCGAAGATTCTGGCGGAGAGAAGAAACTGACGTTTACTCTGACGTTTTCTTATCCCGAAGAATTGTTATCGAACAGCGTTAAAAGCTTAGTAATCGTTTCGCCGACTGGCTCGGTAGACGTGACTGATTCAAAAAAGCACGTGCCAGATTCGCTGTTTGAGGCAAAGACTTCAAACAAAAAGGAGGATAAATAATGGCGGAAGCAAAGAAAGATACCTCGCTAAATAAGCGCCGGCAAATTGATCGTAGCGGCCGCGTAATGTTTGGCTGGGGGGCAGGCGCGTCGGTTTTGGTTGGCTTTGCACTAGTTATTGGCGGTTTTCTAGTACAGCGCATAGTTTTTGAGACGAAAGTTCTAGCCGAAAAGAATCAAACGACATCGACGCTCGATAGTAATATTAAGACGTATGACGGTTTGCGCGACAATATCCGCGTGTTAAACACCAATTCGGCGCTCGGCTCTGCAAAACTTAATGACAAGGAAGATCCGCTGCGTGTTATCTTGGACGCTTTGCCAGCTGACGACAACTCGCTAGCACTTGGCGCCTCTGTGCAAAATTTGGGTGGCCGAGTGCCTGGCGCTAAGCTTGAGTCTTTTCAAACAGTTTCTTCGAACGAAAATTCCTCTGATAGTAACAAAAATAACAGCTCGTCAAGCGACAACAATGCCGATAATTCTAGAAGTGTTCAACAGATAGCCTTTACGATGGAATTATCAGCCAGCAATGCAGAGATACTGCGCAATGTTTTGCGTAATTTCGAGAAGTCAATTCGCGTGATTGATATTGACGAATCGACGATTGAAGCGTCAGATTCTAAGTTTACGATGTCAATTTCTGGACATGCTTATTACTTGCCAGGTAAAACAGTTCAGCTTAACAAGAAGGGGATAAAGCCGTGAAAAAGAGCGATATAGCGATGATTGTACTGATTGCCGGTTTATCTATGCTAATAGCGTTTACTATTGGTAACAATATTCCTGCGCTTAAGGCGCCGCGGGTTGGTACTAGTGTTAGCACGATTGAGAAAATGAGCAGTGATGTCAAAGAACCAAGCTCGGAAGTTTTTAATTCTAATGCCATAAATCCGACAGTAGAAACAATAATTGGTTCATCTAGCTCGCCTAATTCACCCGATGCCGCAGCCAACCAGAGCCAAAACCAGGATCGTAGTCAGAATCAAAGTAGGTAGGAGTCTTTCTAGTGGCGCTGATGACCGATGACATTCAGGAGAAGCTCATCAAGCTCTTGGTTGACGAGGGTTTGGTTTCTCGTGAGGTTATTGATAGAGCCACTAAGCAGTCTGCTAAAACGAACAAGCCGTTGTTGACGGTTTTGGAAGATATCGGCGAGATAGATGACGAGCTGTTGACTCACGCTATAGCCCACGTTTCGGGCGTGCCGTATGTTAATTTGACGGCTAGTATTATTGATCAGAGTATCTTGTCACTGTTGCCGAGCGATATCGCCGAGCGCTTCATGGCAGTGCCGTTGGCCGAGGTGAATAACCGTTTGGCGGTAGCGATGATTGATGCTAATAATGTCCAGGCGGTGGATTATTTAGCCAACCGTATTCAGCGGCCGCTCAAGGTCTTTATGGCATCGGAAGCGGGTGTCCGTCATGTTCTCGACCAGTATAAAACCGACTTGTCGACCGTTGACGAGGCAGCGCAGGCTACTCAGGCCGAGGCTATTCAATCGTCAAGCGACATCAAAACTATTGTTCAAGATTCGCCGATTAGCCGGGCATTGAGTACTATCCTAGAGTATGCAGTCAAGAGCCGCGCTAGCGATGTGCATATTGAACCGCTCGAAAAATCGCTGAAAATACGCTGCCGCGTCGATGGCGTACTGCGCGAAGTTATGCAGCTGCCGAAGAGTATTGAGCCGGCGCTAGTTAGCCGCATCAAAATTTTATCCAATTTGAAAATCGACGAACACCGCATTCCACAGGACGGTCAATTTGCAGTTAATGTTGCTGGAAAAGAAGTCGATTTGCGTATTGCTGTTAGTCCAGTTGTTTGGGGCGAACAGGTAGTGATTCGCCTGCTTGATAAAACTGGCAACACGTTCGATCTCGAGCAAATGGGCTATGTCGGTCGGGCCTTACGAATGATTCGCAAAGGCATCAAACGTCCTAACGGCATGATTCTAACAAGCGGCCCGACTGGTAGCGGTAAATCAACCAGCTTATACGCGCTGATTAAAGAAATCAAAACTGACGCGATTAACATTGTGACGCTCGAGGATCCGGTTGAGTATAAGATAGACGGCGTTAATCAGATCCAGGTTAATAACGACGTTGGGTTGACGTTTGCTAATGGCTTACGTAGCATTTTACGTCAAGATCCAGACGTAGTGATGGTTGGCGAGATGCGCGATAGCGAGACGGCTAATCTTGGCGTGCAAGCAGCACTAACGGGACATCTGGTGTTCTCGACACTGCATACCAATTCGGCAGCGGGAGTGTTACCGCGCTTGCTTGATATGGATGTCGAGCCGTTCCTGATTGCTAGCACGGTCAACACAGTAATTGGCCAGCGGCTAGTGCGCCGCGTGTCGCCGCATCGTGATGCTTACTGGTCGAATCCGCTTGAGACGCAGATGATTCTTGAGACGGTGGGGCATTTATTGCCGAAGACCAAAGAAGACGTAGCGCGCGTGTCCGAGGATTTAGGCTACAAGGACTTGCCATTAGCCAATCAACGAGCCTACGTGCTGGTCAAAGGGCGCGATACGCCAGCTACGCCACATGGCTATAGTGGTCGGGCTGGGCTGTACGAGGTAATGGATGTAAATGAAGGTATCCAAGACCTAATTGTTCGCCGGGCCACTAGCAACGAGATTCAGCGCAAAGCAGTCGAGGATGGTATGATTACAATGCGCCAAGACGGCTACTTGAAAGCCTTGCAAGGAATCACTACACTAGAAGAAGTAAACCGCGTAACGTCGGCAGACACAGCATAAAAGGAGGGGACAATGCCAGAACAAGAATTACGGATTGAAGTTTTACTAGAGGAAGTTATCAAGCGCCGAGCTAGCGACTTGCATATTCAAGTTGGTTTGCCGCCTATGCTGCGAATTGACGGCACATTGATAGCTATTGCTGGCTTTGATGCGCTCGATGAAGCGCAAGTCGAGTCGCTAGTATTTGCGATACTCGACGAAGATCAGCAGCAAATTCTTCTCAAGGACAAAGAATTTGACTTCTCGTTTGCTTTCGGTACGCTCGGACGATTCCGGGTTAATGCTTTCCATGAGCGCGGTAACCTAGCAGCAGCGCTGCGCTTAATTCCAAACGAGATCAAGTCGGTGACTGAGCTCGGTATGCCGCCAGTAGTGATGAATTTTGCCGATTATCCGCGCGGTTTGGTGCTGGTGACTGGACCGACTGGCTCTGGCAAGTCGACGACTCTGGCGGCGCTGGTTGATAAGATCAACTCTGAAAAATCGCAGCACATCATTACTATCGAAGACCCGATTGAGTTTACGCACAAGTCGAAAAAGTCAGTGGTGGTGCAGCGCGAAGTTCATTACGATACCTATTCGTTCTCAGCGGCGCTGCGTTCTAGTCTTCGCCAAGACCCGGACGTGGTGTTGATCGGCGAGATGCGCGACCTCGAGACGATCTCGGCGGCGATTACCATTGCCGAGACTGGACACTTGGTGTTTGCGACACTGCATACCAACTCGGCGGCGCAGTCGATTGACCGTATGATTGACGTCTTCCCGCCGCATCAGCAGCCGCAAATCCGCGCGCAGCTCAGTAATATTTTGATGGCAATTTGTTCGCAGCGACTAGTGCCAGCAATCGGCGGCGGTCGGGTGGTATCGGCTGAAATTTTGATTGCTAATCCGGCTGTTCGTAATGTTATCCGCGAAGGCAAGACTCATCAGCTTGACGCGATTATTCAAACCGGTGCCGACCAAGGTATGCAGACGATGGATCGCACATTGGTGCAGTTGGTCCAAAGCGGCACGATTACTTATGATAGCGCGCGGGAATTCGCTGTTGACTTGACCGAATTTGAAAGGTTAATCAGGGGATAGTTAATGAAAAAGTTTACCTACGAAGCACGCGATAAAGCGACGGGGAACATTGTCAAATCGCTGGTTCAAGCTGAATCCGAGAGCGAAGCCGCTAAAGCGCTGACTGCTCAGGGCTATATGCCGCTATCAATCAAGGAGGAAGTCGAGGGCAGCTGGCTAGCGCGCTTTACCAACCGAATTTCTAGCAAGGATAAGATTGTTTTCTCGCGCCAGCTGGCAACATTGATTGGCGCTGGATTACCGTTGACACAAAGCCTGCATACGGTATTTGAACAGACTGCCAACAAAAAAATGCAGGAGAT
The DNA here is from genome assembly GCA_013333795.2 of Candidatus Saccharimonadota bacterium. GTDB lineage: Bacteria > Patescibacteriota > Saccharimonadia > Saccharimonadales > Saccharimonadaceae > Saccharimonas. The sequence goes on from JABCOE020000020.1 coordinate 12,558, forward strand.
CGTCCAAGAAATCATTGCCGACGTTGAAGGCGGTAAGACATTATCTTCGGCCTTTGGCAAACATCCAGAAGTATTTAACAAAATTTTCATTGCGCTAGTTACCGCTGGCGAGGCATCGGGTACGCTTGATGATGCACTAAAGCGGATTGCCGCCCAGCAAGAAAAAGATGCAGCAATGGTTAGTAAAATCCGCGGCGCTATGGTGTATCCTGGTATTGTCCTAGCGGTAATGGTTGCGGTTGGCGTATTTATGATGGTAACAATTGTGCCGCAGGTTGCCAAGTTGTACTCTGATATGAAGAAGACCTTGCCAGTTTTGACGTCGATTTTAATCGGAATATCTAATTTTGTGATTAATTTTTGGTGGTTAACTTTAATCCTATTAGCGCTAGCGATCTTTTTTGCGCGGCAATATGTTCGTACCGAAGCGGGTTCGCGTTTGCTGGACAATCTGAAGCTTAATATGCCGCCATTCAAAGGTATGTTCCGCCGTCTTTATATGGCGCGGTTTACGCGTATGGGACAGACTTTGCTAGTTACTGGCGTACCGATGCTGGATATGCTGGCTATTGCCGCTGAGGGTGTTAATAACGCTGTTGTAGCCGAAGAGATTACTAGAGCTGCCGGTAAGGTGCAGAGCGGTAAAGCGCTTTCGGCTGCTTTGCAGACAGAGGATTATATTTTGCCGATGGTACCGCAGATGATCAAAATCGGCGAGCAATCGGGCAGGATTGACGAGATGATGGGCAAGACAGCACAAGCTTATGAGGACGAACTCGACGAAGAAATTCAAGCGATTTCAACAATGATTGAGCCGATTATGATGGTAATTCTGGCTATATTCGCCGGCGTGTTGATTGGGGCGGTATTATTCCCAATTTACAGCCTAGTCGGCAGCGTACGATAGGTCTAGACAACTGAAAAAACCTACGTTATACTGGGTACAGTTGAGCATAAGTTCAAAGGGAAAGGTGGAACTAAATTATGACAAAACAACAGATTAAAGACCGTGGTTTTACAATCATCGAGGTCGTTTTGGTGCTGGCGATTGCTGCACTGATTTTCTTGATGGTGTTTATTGCGGTGCCAGCATTGCAAGCTAGCCAGCGCGATACAGCTCGCAAGAGCGATGTTAGTATCGTGTCAGCTGCCTACAATAGCGCAGTTGGTAGTAATCGCGGCACTACTTCAGTTGATTCTGGTGTTTTGCGGAGATTCGTAAATGGTGTTTCTGATAATACTGATATTACAAAGATTGAAGTACGACGGTATACTGAAACAGTGACTGTCGGTGACGCAAGTATCATAGTAATCAGTGAGGCTAAATGTGACGCCTCACAACCTGAGGGTGTTCAAAAACTTAGCAAAGGTACGCGCCGCCAATACGTAACGATTACTAAGCTAGAAAGTTGTAATAATGCAGCATACTGCTTAGATGCGTAGCTAAAACTTTAGAGTTAGCTAGGATTAGCAAAAAGGTTGCGCAAAAGCGTAACCTTTTTGCTATACTAGACGTATGATAGTTGTATCAATTGCTATAGTGTGCAGTGTATTCGGGTTAGTGCTTGGCAGCTTTGCTGGAGCGCAAGTCTGGCGGCTGCGAGCTCGCCAACTTGTTGCTGACAAAAAGGCCGGCGAATCGTACGACAAGGCCGAATACAAAAAATTATCGCCGCTCCTGAAGGACAAGAAACAACAAGACCGCTCGCGCTGCTTGAGCTGCGGGCACCAACTCGGTTTATGCGACTTGATTCCGCTAATTAGCTGGCTATCGACACGCGGTCGTTGCCGATATTGCAGTAAGCGCATCGGCTACTTTGAGCCGTTGATGGAATTATCTCTCGCCGTGGCATTTATGGTGTCGTTCTTGGCCTGGCCATGGCACCTGGCGGGGTTGCAGTGGGTATTATTTGCTGTTTGGTGTATATCGTTGGTAGCTCTAATCATGTTAGTTGCTTACGATATCAAGTGGCGAATTCTGCCAGACTTTCTTACTGTTTCGTATGGCCTGGTCTCGCTAGTCTTTGTGGTGTTGCGTTATTTTATAGTTAATGATGTTAAATTATATAGTTTGGCAATAGCGCTAATAATTATGTCGGGTGTTTATGGCGTGCTCTACTTGATATCGAAAGGTAAGTGGATCGGTCTAGGCGACGTGAAATTAGGTGTTGGCTTGGGGTTGATATTGGCTTCGTGGCAGACGGCTTTTGTTGGGCTGTTTCTAGCTAACTTAATTGGCTGCGTCTTGGTGATTCCAGGACTTGCTAGCAAGAAACTCAAAGCTAATAGCGAGATTGCTTTTGGCCCGTTGTTGGCCTTAGGATCGTTTATCTCGTTTTTTGTTGGTGCGCGAATTATGGACTGGCTAGTGATTGCATCGTTTTTCTAGTATTAATGTGATGATGCTTATGCTAAAATAGTGATATGAATAAGTTGGCGGGGGGCTTCACAATTATCGAGGTAATGTTGTTCCTGGCTGTTTCAGGGGTGTTGGCTGCTGGTATATTGGCGACAGTCGGCGGTACTATTGGCGCTCAGCGTTATCGCGATGCCGTTGATTCGTTTGCTGATTTTATCCAAGGCCAATATGACAAAACCGTGAATGTTCAAAATGACACAGAAAATCACAATGAGTGCGGGCTTAATGCCGATAAAGACCGGATAGTCGTTAGCGATAGTAGTACAGTATTGGCAGGCACTAGTCGCGTGTGCATGATTGTTGGACGTTTTATATCGTCGGTTGATGGCGCTAATTTTACAGCACGGCCGCTGTATATAGCGACAGAAAACGAAGACCAAATGAACAAGGCTTTATTATCGCAAGGCGATTACGATTTTTTGCAGAGGGCAGCCGATAGGAGCGCGTTGTCGGCTACTAAGTCGGCGCTGTTAACCACATCAAATACTGGCCACTATGTTGATAACTATGCGCTCGGCTGGGATACTCGAATTGATGAGAGTAAAACTGATCGAATAATCTCGATCGCCATCGTACGGTCGCCAGTCAGCGGTGTTATCCACACGTACTTTTCTAACAAGACAAGCGTTAGCGACACGATAACGGCAGGCGGGTTAAATCAGGCGAGGCTTTGCGTTGCCCCTAGCGGCTGGCTAACTGGCGCGCGGTTAGGCGTGCGGATTGACCGCGATGCAGCATTAGAGAGCTCAGTACAAGTTGTCGGGGAGGGCTGCTAGATGCGTTATAGCCGCGGCGACACCATTATTGAGGTAATGTTTAGTTTTGTGGTATTCAGCTTGTTGACTGTAGGAACTTACATAGTTATGAATCGCGGTACGCAGATTGCCCAGCGTTCGCTTGAGATTACGCTTGTCCGCCAGCAACTTGACGCTCAAGTGTCCCTTATTAGATATGTTAAAGATACTAATCCTGCGCAGTGGGCGGAGCTAACTAGCAGCAAATTTTTGGTCAATAATCCACTTGATGTTGTGAGTGCCAGCTCAGATGGCTGCCCTGCGCCTGGCGGCCGTGTTGATTTAGCCACTGGCACAAATGCCTTTTTTATGTCGGTTGATCAAAAGAATGCTACAGTTCTGCCGGTGCGCGTTTTGAACACGACGTATTCGTCGCCTTCAGTTTACGCTAATGTTGATTTAATTAACGCTAAAACATACGGTGTTTTTGCCCAAATTGTTCGAGCCGAGCAGAACTCAGGCGTAAATACTGCTAAAGCTTACGATGTGTATGTGAATGCTTGCTGGGATAGTGTTGGTGCGGCAGCGCCGTTAACTATAGGAACGGTGACGAGGATATATGACAAGTAATAAGAATGCAAATCAGATACAGGGTTTTACTTTAGTAGAATTACTTTTAGCTATGACTGGGGTGGCGATACTTTTGGTGGCAGTGGCAACTACTACGATACAGCTGATGAACATGTATCACAAAGGTATCACGATTAAAACGATTAATTCTGCTGGCCGCGAGGTTGGCGATATGATAAAGCGTGATGGTTTGTCGGCAAAGGGCCGAGATATCGTTCAGGTGGCTCCTAGCGATAGCGGTACCGGTGGCTTGGGGCGATTGTGTTTTGGCTCGTATACTTATGTTTGGAATACGCCAGAGAACTTGAGGTCAAGGGACGCTAGTGCTGGCGTGGTTTACGACGATGATCCTAGCCACAGCAAAATCGTTTTTGCCCGTGTGGCTGACCCAGACGGTTCTCTATGCAAAGCGACGAGAGGGCAATACCCAAAAGTGATTACTAAGGGCGCTCCGATGAATGCTGTAGAAGTACTAGGCGATAAAGATACTGGTCTAGCGATTCACAATATTTCCTTGACTGATCTATTTGTCGATAGTAATAGCCGGGCTGGCTATACGATTGGTTATACGCTTGGTACTTATGAAGAGGACACTTATCGTAACGGTATAATTAATTCTAGCGATGCGCAGTGCTTGGCGCAGTCTGAAGAAACCAATAACTATACTTTTTGCGCGATTAATCAGTTTGCGGAAACTATAATTACAGAGAGGGCATCATGACGCATTCCAAGCAATCCGGCCTAGTTTCAATTATTGTTGTAATGTTTACAGCCATATTATTAATGGTAGTATCAACTGGCTTTATTCGCATCATGGTTCAAGAAGAATCGCGCGCTTCCAATAACAACTTGTCGCGTACTGCCTACGAATCTGCGGTGGCGGGTGTCGAGGATGGCAAGCGGGCGATTATGGCTTGCCAGCGCAGCGGCTCGGTTAGCGCTGCTTGTAAGGCGATTGCTGCTAAACGTTGCAGTACAATACAAGATGCTGGTATAATTAGTAGCATAAGTAATACTGCTATCACTATTAAGAGTGGTACTAACTTACAATATATTAGCGGACAGGCTTATACTTGTGTATTGATTGATTCGCAAACAAGCGATGTGGTGTATAGTCTCAAGGAGGGCAGCTCGCGCATTGTGCCGCTGCGCGTCAACAAAGATACCTCTATAATTAGGCTTCAATGGATGATGAAAAATGATAAAGTGTCGACAATATCGTCTGCTGATGGCGGCGACACTTTACCAAAACGCGTGGAATGGCCGGCTGATGCGCCAGCGCTATTGCGTATTCAGGCGGTTGTTCCAGAGAGCACGACAGTTAATGGGCAACAAAGTTTTGATAGCTCAATTGTCTCGACTGCCTTCTTGCGCCCGTCTGGTATTCGCGCGCCGAGAAATTTGTTAGATAGTACTGCGTTTAATGCGGTGGCGCCGCAATCGGTTCGTGCTGCTGGTAGCGCTACAAACGCGACAGCAGGCGTCTCGCCAATTACGTGTTCAGCGGAAGCTTTTGATAATCATCAGTATGCTTGTTCGGCCTATGTCACATTGCCGCGCAATCTTGTTGCTGGCAATCCAATGGCTTTTTTGCGAATCACCAGTATTTATAACGACACTGATGTTAGACTATCGTTTGATAATATCGGCGATGGTACGATTAAATTTGACGGCGTGCAACCAAAAGTCGATTCAACTGGCCGGGCTGGTGATGTATATCGTCGCGTATCTAGCCGGATTAGCTCGTCTAGCAATATCAATTATCCTGAGTATGCAGTTGATATTACAGGCAGTCTTTGTAAAGACTTCTCGGTAACTAATCAAGGGGTACCTTCGGCATTAACATGCAAAGTTATTCCAGAAGAGCAGTAAAACCGTAGAACAATAGAGATAATTGAATAAAAAATTTATTCAGTGTCGGTGTGAAATTGCTCGTAAACGTCTTTGAGATGCTGGTCGGTTACATGGGTATATACTTGAGTGGTAGCGATACTGCTGTGTCCGAGCATACTTTGTACGCTTCTGATATCGGCGCCGTTCATTAGCAAATCGGTCGCAAAGCTATGTCGCATAGTGTGCGGACTGACGTGTTTGGTGATGCCAGCTAGCTTAGCGTATTTTTCGATGATTCGCTGAATGCTGCGCTGCGATAGCCGCCGATAATCACCAGAAGTGCTAGTCGTGCCGCTATTGCGGCTATAGCTCAGGAATAGAGGTTGTAAAGAATCGGTTCGCGCCGATAAGTAATCCTGGACGCGTTCAGCTGCCCGTTTGCTGATAAAAACCGGGCGGTCCTTCTGTCCTTTACCGCGGACAGTAAATTCGCGGCGCTGCATGTTGACGTGATCTTTATTAAGTCCAACGAGTTCCGAGACGCGCAGTCCGCTAGAAAAGAGAAGTTCGAGAATGGCTCTATCGCGAAGTGCTGGCAAACTATCATCATTAGGTACTACATCAAGCATACGCTGCACCTCGTCGCTATACAAAAAAGTGACTTGTTTGCGGTGAACTCTCGGCAATTCTATTTTGTTTGGCGCCATACTTTCGATATCGCGCTTACTTAGGTAATCTAGGAAACCCCGCAGGGCAATGAGGTGGTAATTCTGAGTAATAAGCGATAAAGTGCCGCCGCGATCTGTCTGATAGCGATTGAGCCATAAGCGATATTTTCTGACCAGCTCTGGGCGGATGTCATCAACCTTTAAATCGAACCCAGCGAATTCTAGAAAACGCTCTAGATAGTGGCGATACGCCTCGCTGGTCTTGATCGATCGTCCGCGTTCAATTTGGAGATACTCCATGAAATCTTCGATCAGCTCTGACATATCCATAAGAATATTGTACGTCGTTAAAGGTAGATAAACAATATATCGAACAAAAAAGTTATTCAAAATATTTATAGTAAATAACTTAGATATATCTGATATAATAGCGGTAAAGCAACTGTATAATTAGGAGGTATAAATGATGGGTGATGTAGAAAAAACACTAATTGTCTTTAAGCCGGATTCGGTGCAGCGGGGCTTAGTTGGGCGTATTTTGACTCGTTTCGAGCAGGTTGGACTGAAAATAGTCGCTACTAAAATGATTGCGCCCGACAAACAGCACTACTACCGCCACTACGAAGAAATTGGCAAAATGATCACTCGCCGCGGTAAAGAAAAGTTTGACGTTACGTTAGAAATGATGGTTCAGGGGCCGGTTATCGCGATGGTACTTGAGGGTGTTGAAGCGGTTGATCTGGTTCGCAAACTTGTCGGCGCGACAGAACCAAAGAGTGCTGCTCCTGGCACCATTCGCGGCGACTTTTCGCACATGAGCTTCCAATATGCTGATAGCGAAGGCAAGGGAGTGCCTAATCTAATTCATGCTAGCGGTAACATCGAGGAAGCTGCAGAAGAAATATCGCATTGGTTTAGCGATGATGAGTTATATAGTTATCATCGAACTAGCGAGCGCTTTACTCGCTAGTGCTTGCGATGTTACACTAATCCCAGGGCCCCGGTAGCTCAATTGGATAGAGCAGTTCCGTCCTAAGGAAATGGTTGTAGGTTCGACTCCTGTCCGGGGTACCAGGATATTACTATGGCAGCAGAATTTGAAGGATTACACGCCGGCGAGAAAGTATTGCTAGTTTTTCGACGGCATATTATTGCTATGCGGTAGGGTTTTTATTCGCTGCTAATTCCGATGACCGTCGGTGCAATACCGTTCTTGATTTGGCAGACTAATCTTGATTTGCTATGGATATTTTTTGGCGGTTTTGTGCTTGGCTTAATCTTGTTTATTTATCACTTCTTGATGTGGTTTTATACTGTGTATGCGGTGACTAACGAGCGCATTCGCCAGATTACTCAGCGCGGCTTCTTTGGCCGGGATGTTGTAGAAATAAATCTAGATAAGGTCCAAAGTATAAGTTATAATATACCTGGGTTTAGCGGCGAAGTGTTCAAGTTTGGCACCATCATCATGCGTACTTACGTTGGCGATCTGGTTATTCGGCTAGTCGAGCATCCTAGCAAGATATATAATGAGTTGCAAGATGCAGTTCACGAAGCCGAACTAAGGAGACAGAAAATATATGAAGAAAATAAAGTTGAAGCGAAGTAAAAAACAACCAGCTCCAGCGGCGAGCCGTATTACTAATGAGACTATCGCTGAGCATCGTGAACAGATTTTAGCTGGCGGCCGCAGGTTTAAATATCCGATTCAATACACCAAGCATAAGCTGATTATTAATACAGTACTTATTTCGATGGCCAGTATCATTCTGCTATTAGTTGGTTGCTGGGCGGTAATGTATCCGATGCAGAATACTAGCACTATAGCTTATCGAATTTCTCGCATTGCAATGTTACCAGTTGGCAGTGTTGACGGCGAGCCAGTCCGGTATAGCGATTATTTGGTGCAGTACCGAGCTTCTGAATATTACTTAAATAAATATGGTGAGGTTAAGGTCAACTCCAAAGACTGGTATGTTCAGCTTGACGACATTAGATATCGTTCAATGAATCTAGCCCAACAAGCAGCTTACGCTCGCAAACTAGCTAGGCGCTATAATGTTAGTATTTCGCGAAAAGATGTTAACGATTTTATTGACCAGGAACGCACAACAATTAACGGCCGCGTGTCGCAAGAAACATATGATGCGGCGATTCGTATGCTTTATGGAGAGAGCGCCGATGACTATCGGCTAATTGTCGAAAACGGGCTGCTAAAAAATAAAGTCGCCTTTGCTATGGATACAACTGCAAAAGATCAGGCTGATAAAGCCTTATCTTTACTGAAGTCTAATGGTGACTTTGCCAAAACGGTTGAAACTATCAATAAACAATCGACCGAGGGCAAATTATCAGCTGGCAATAGCGGATCGGTTGATATTAGTAGTAAATTTAATGGACTTAGGGTTTCGGACATTTCGAAAACTCCAGTCGGCAGCTTATCTGGTATTACAAGGAGCACTAATGACGATGGTTACTACATAGTAAAAGTTGTTGCGAAAACTGACAAGAAGATAACCTTTGAATATATTCATATACCGTTGACGGCTTTTAAGTCGCAATTTGAACAGCTAAAAAAGAGTGGTAAGATTAGCGAATATATAACCATTCCAGATAACAGCCAAACTGGCGGCGCAGTAGTTAACCAGTAGGCGTTTTTCGCTTGCACATAACTAGGTAATGATATATAATGCACACTGAATAGTTTGCGCTCGTAGTGAAGCTGGTCTATCACGCCTCCCTGTCACGGAGGAGATCGCCGGTTCGAATCCGGTCGGGCGCGCCATAGAAAGCGTCCCACGAAGTGGGGCTTTTTCTATGGCAGGATTGTTTGGCTTTTGTTATAATATAGACGTATTGCCGTCTTAGCTCAGTTGGTAGAGCGGCGCATTCGTAACGCGCAGGTCGCCGGTTCAATCCCGGCAGACGGCTCCATAGTTTATAAGTTATGAAAAGCGAAATCATTAAGTCGTTATTAGGTGTTCTCAAGAATAGGACTCTTGTTCTTTTTCTCGTGGCGATGCTAATTTTAGATATAGTTTGTTCGATTGCCGTGTCTATGCAGATTACGCCCAGCGAGATTACGGTTTATTCGCGTTATACTGCTTTCGGGCAAGTACATTTTTACAAAGATCACTGGCAATATTTATTATTATTTTCTGGATTTTTCACGTTAGTAACTATCATCCACGGCGCGCTAATGATAAAGTTTTATCTATTGGAAAAAACAACAACTGCTAAGGCAATTGGATGGTGCGCGTTTGTTATTATGCTGATTGCTGCTATGTACGCTTTTGGCGTCCTATCTTTAGGACGGGCGGCATGAGTTGTCCAGACTTAGAAATTCCTCTTGGCAAAAGGTCGAAGCTTTATCGTTTTTTTGAGATGTTGCCAGCGTTAATAAGCTATGGCATGTTAATTTTGTTAGTAGTTTTATCAGTACTTAGTCCTTTTCTGGCAGCTATTTACTTATTGTTATTGGTGTTAACTACGTTTGTTAAGGCTATAGGCATTTCTTATAGAACTTTGCTGGGCCACCGGCAACTTGTTCGGGCCGAGAAAATTGATTGGAGTGCTCGACTTGATGATCTATCGCAGGCTGCCGCGGGCAAGTCGCCCGAAATTAAAATTAATAAAAAAGATTTTGAAGCCGATGTGCATCAGCAAACTATTCTGTCTATCGAAAAAGGTGAGTTGCAGATCATAGATCCCAGAGATATTTATCATGCAGTACTAATTGCTGCTTATAACGAGTCTTACGAAGTATTGAAGCCGACGGTAGAGTCAGTAAATAATACAACATATCCGAACGAGAGGTTGATTGTATATTTGGCTTACGAAGAACGCGGCGGCGAGCAGATGGCAGAGACTGCCAGACGTCTTCGTGATGAATACGCTGGCGTATTTTGCGACTATCGGATTATTCAACACCCTAAAGATTTGCCGGACGAGATACCGGGCAAGGGTCCAAATATTACGTATGCAGGCTATGACCTCAAGCAGTGGTGCGACAATAAAAAGATTGAATATAACCAAGTAATCGTTACAACCCTTGATAGCGATAATCGGCCTTACTCAACCTATTTTGATTATGTGGCGTATAAATATGCTGTTACCCCTAACCGCGAAAGACTATCATATCAGCCGGTGGCCTTGTATTTTGGTAATATTTGGGATGCACCAGCGCCAATGCGGGTGCTAGCAACGGGCAATTCGTTTTGGACTATTATTGGTAGTATGCGGCCGCATGCTTTGCGTAATTTTGCAGCTCATAGCCAGCCGCTTTCGGCGCTTGTGAGTATGGATTTCTGGAGTAAGCGCAGTATTGTTGAGGATGGGCATCAGTATTGGCGCAGTTATTTTTACTTTAAAGGCGACTATAGTGTTATGCCAATCCATGTTCCTGTATATCAAGATGCCGTGTTATCAGATACATTTAAAGCAACACTTATCAGCCAGTTTAAGCAGTTGCGGCGCTGGGGGTATGGTGCTTCGGATATACCATATGTAGCGGTCAGATTATTTACGCGCCAGCGAACAGCTCCTTTTTGGGAAACACTGGCAAGATTCATACGACTAATTGATAACCATGTTAGCCTAGCTACAATGTCAATATTGGTTGCTTTTGGTGCGTGGGTGCCATTATTAACCAATCCCGAAGCTTCCAGAAATATTTCTGCGCATGCTCTGCCGCTAATAGTTAGCCACATTCAACAGGTAGCAGTTATCGGAATATTTATTACGATTTTACTGATGCTGAAGATGCTGCCTCCTCGTCCAGAACGTTATAAGCGTTCGCGAACCGTTTTTATGGTTTTGCAATGGTTTCTGATGCCTGTTACATCAATCTGTTATAGTTCTGCAGCATCAATGGCAGCGCAAACGCATTTGTTGTTGGGTAAATATCTTGAGAAATTTGATGTAACCGACAAGGCAACACTATCGTCGCGTGCTAAGACAAAGGCCAAGAAGGACGCTCTCAAGAAAGCTAGGCGTAAATCAAAATTATAAAATTATCATTAAATTTTAAGCTAAATAAAAATGGGTGATGGGTGAGTTTATATTAAAAACAAATTATTATAGTAAACGGAAAATTAATCTTTTAGCTGAGACTACCAACACTGATCGCGAGACACTGAGTTACTTTACGTGATTACAATACCAAGCGAAGCGGTTCAGTTTGTTGTGTTACTTGAGCTCGTAGTAAATGGTATAGCGGCTTAGCCGAGATTGCTTTTTATATGTTGTAGATTTTGTTTTAGTATGTTGTTTAGCCATACTTCTATATTAGCATAAGTAATATTTTTTGTCAAGTTAGATAATCTACGAAAATATATCACCAGACGCATAGAAATGTTGATTAGACACCGAATAACGACGTGGAAAACTTTTAGTATTTGTGTATAAAATATTATGCAAAATAAAAAACTTGCCGTCTAAATTACGGCAAGTTACATGACTGCTCTGGTGGGCAATAGAGGATTCGAACCTCTCACCTCTTCAACGTCAATGAAGCGCTCTAGCCAAATGAGCTAATCGCCCAGCTGCACTTAATGGTAGCAGAAATCAATACGTATTGCAATATTACAGAATAGCCAGTAATATACTAAGTAGACGTTGATAGAGTCTAACCATCTCTTGAGTCTCGTGTTGGCGGTTGCGGCGCACGTAAAAAGTCGGAGCAAGAGTAATAGCCAAGGTGGAACCTCCCGTTTTTGGGACCGAGGCACGCGCGTAAAACGCTTGCGTGCTTTTATATTTTCTAAAAAGGAGGTTCATTATGAACGAACAGCAATTACAATCAATGCGGCACAGTCTAGCGCATATTATGGCGCAGGCGGTGCAGCATTTATGGCCGCAGGCTAAATTCGGTGTTGGGCCAGCTATCGATAATGGTTTTTACTACGATATTGATCTTGGTGATGTAAAAATATCGGAGGATGATTTTAGCCGAATCGAGAAAGAAATGCGAAGTATTATTGCACGCGATCTGCCGTTTACTCGTCAAGATGTGCCGGTTGATGAGGCGATAACTTGGGCGAAAGAAAACGATCAGCCTTACAAAATTGAATTGCTTAACGACTTGAAACGGTCAGGTACGACAATAGCGAAAGACCTAGCGGGCCAGAAGCTTGGTTCTGCCAGCGATGATGAAAGCAAGGTTGACACTGTATCATTGTACTCGCAGGGTGATTATACTGATTTATGTCGTGGCGGTCACGTTGAAAGCACTGGCAAGGTTGGAGCTTTCAAGTTAATGCGCGTTGCTGGCGCGTATTGGCGCGGTAATGAGAACAACCCGCAGATGCAGCGTTTGTACGGTGTCGCTTTTGCGACTCAAGCTGAACTGGAGGGTTACTTGGATATGCTAGAAGAGGCAAAGAAGCGCGACCATCGTAAGCTCGGCAAAGAACTCGATCTTTATACTATGTCACCGCTTGTTGGCATCGGTTTGCCGTTGTTTACGCCGCGCGGTACGGTTCTGCGCGAAAAGGCAGCGCAGTTATCGAACGAGCTGCGCCAAAAATACGGTTTCACGAAAGTTTGGACACCACATATCACCAAGAAGGATTTATACGAAGCATCAGGACATTGGGCAAAATTTGGCGACGAACTTTTTTGGTAACTAGCCAAGAGACTAGCGACAAGATGGCGCTCAAGCCGATGAACTGTCCGCATCATACTCAGATTTTTGCCTCGCAGCCGCGTAGTTATCGCGAGATGCCGATACGTTATTTAGAAACAACGACCGACTACCGCGACGAGAAAACTGGTGAACTAGGCGGTTTGAGCCGCGTACGTTCGTTAACTCAGGACGACAGTCACGTCTTTTGCCGGCCCGACCAAATTGAACAAGAAATTAATAATTTGCTAGCTTGCGCGCAAGAATTGTACGATATTGTTGATATGAAATTACGCGTGCGATTAAGTTACCGCGACGATGGCGAAGGCTATTTGGGTGAGTTAGAATTGTGGCAATCAGCCCAATCGCAACTCAAAGCTGCAGTTGTCGCTAAAGGTCTTGACTATTTTGAGCAGGAAGGCGAAGCAGCTTTCTATGGGCCAAAAATAGACTTCATGGCGACCGATGCGATTGGACGAGAACATCAGGTTGCGACAGTGCAGTTAGCCTTTGTCCAGCCTGAACGTTTTGGTCTTGAATACATAAATGAGTCTGGCGATTCGGAGCGTCCAGTAATGATTCACAGTGCATTGCTTGGTTCAATTGAACGCTTTTTGAGCGTGTTCATTGAGCATACAGCTGGCTGGTTTCCATTCTGGATTGCACCTGAACAGGTTCGTATTCTTACAGTCAATGATACGGTAAATGACTATGTTGATGAAATTACATCATTGCTAAAAACAGAGGTATTGATGCGTCCTATAAAATACAACGAAGTAAGATTCACAGCAGATACGCGTAATGAGTCGTTAGGCAAAAAAATCCGTGAGGCAACTGTTGTAAAAATTCCAGTACAAATTATAGTCGGTCCAAAGGATAAGGCTGCACGTGGCGTTAGTGTTCGTACTCGCGCGGGCGAGGAGCAAGTTTCTATTGATCGACTAGCTGAATACATTCAGAGCATTCAATAATGAAAAAATTAGCTGCCGCTGTTGAGCGCGATAATAAATTACTAGCAGCAGCTGACGTAACAGATTTGCCGCTAGTCGTTATTGCTGGTCCGACTGCTAGCGGCAAAACTGAGCTAGCGATTCGGATCGCTAAAAAATTTAACGGTGAGGTCATCTCGGCTGACTCGCGAGCAATTTATCGCGGGCTCGATATCGGTACAGCTAAACCTACGTCTGAAGAACAACAGGGGATAGCGCATTGGGGTATTGATATAGTCGATCCAGGAGAGAGGTTTACAGCAGCGAATTTTAAGGTGTATGCTCAGCGAAAGATTAGCGAAATTCGTTCACGCGGGCATCTGCCGATTATAGCTGGCGGTACTGGTTTGTATATCGATAGCGTACTGTACGATTTTAAGTTTACGGCATATTCAAACAATCTTGATGAACGGTGTAAACTTGAGAATAAATCGTTAGAACAGCTTATATATCATTGCGAAAAAAACAACATTAAATTGCCGAAAAATATAAAAAACAAGCGACATATTATTAACGCTATTTTACGCAGGGGGGAATATCCTCTCAAAAATGATAAAATAATTAGCAATACTATACTAGTAGGTATAGCGACAGACAGAGACATCCTAAGAAGCAGAATTGAAGAGCGGGCAAAAAATATTGTAAGTAATACAACAATAAATGAAGCTATACGAGCGGCAGAGAAGTGGGGCTGGTACAACGAGGCAATGACTGGGAATGTCTATCCGCTTATCAAACAATATCTAGATGGCACAATTAACGAGATTGAACTTGAGCGAAAACTTTGCGTACTAGATTGGCGGTTGGCTAAGCGCCAGCTTACTTGGCTGAGGCGGAATAAAGATATTAAATGGTTTAGCATTGATGAAGCATGGACCTACATCGTGAACAATCTAGATAAGAGCTCTTAGATATGATACTCTTATACTAAAAGGTTTACGGTATGATTGACGCATTATTTGGTTCAAAAACGAGGGTAAAACTTCTGCATCTCTTTCTTAACAATCCTGGAAAGTCGTTTTATGTCCGCGAGATTACGCGGTTGATTGGCGAACAGATAAATTCTGTACGCAGAGAGCTATCTAATATGCTTGATGCTGGCGTGCTGCTGAGTAATACAAACGATAATAAACTATATTACGAGATTAACCGCTCTTACATTCACTACAAACCGCTCAAAGAGATTTTTACTAATAATGATGTTAGCAAGCAAAAACCAAAAAGATTTTCAAAACAATCTGCTAGTAGCGAGACAGACGATTGGCGAATTGCTCTGGCGGCTTTGCCTAAAGCAAAAATTGTGATAGCAGCAGGTGTATTAGTTCGCGGTTCAGCGAGCAAGGTTGATTTATTGATCGTCGGTAATGTCGAATCTAAACGTGTAGCGGATGTAGTAAATAAAATAGAAATAAAAGTTGGTAGGCAGCTAACGTTTAGTAGAATGCTGTATGACGAATTCTATTATCGCTTGAGCGTGCATGATAGGTTCATTAATGATATATTATCAAGCAGACACGAAGTTGTAGTAGATAGTGAAAATATTCTGCAGCGATAGAAATGAAGGAGGAAAAAATAGTGTTTGACATAGAATACAAAGGCGGAAACACGATTGTACTTTCGGGTAAAAAGACTACTATTATTACAGATCCGAAATTGTCGTTGATCGGACTAAAAGATGCCAAAACTACCGGTTGCGTTGAACTTGCTACCGAGGATCGCTTCGCTGTTAAGGCGGATGGCGCAAAGCTCGTAGTTAATGGTCCTGGCGAATACGAAATAGGAGATTTTGTTATAAAAGGAATTGCTGCTGTTCGACATCTTGATAGCGGTAGCGATGAAAAACTAGATACAATTTATCGGGTAGAATGCGGTAATGTTGCTATAGGTGTTATTGGTAACATCGAACCAAAATTAAACGATGATCAATTAGAAAATCTTGGAGTGATAGATATCCTAATAGTTCCAGTCGGTGGATCTGGCTATACGCTTGACGCCACGAGCGCTGTGGCTCTGGTCCGTACTATTAGCCCGAAGGTTGTCGTGCCGATACATTATGCTGATAGCGGTATATCTTACGAAGTGCCACAGGACTCGGCCGAAGTTTTTGTTAAAGAAATGGGTGCGCCTGTCGAAAATGTATCTAAACTAAAAGTAAAGAATGACTCCTCGCTACCAACGGTGTTAACGACGTATATATTGTCGCGAACGAGATAATATAGTCTAAGGTTAAATAATAGAATCCCCCTGTCGTAGGGGGATTTTACTTTGTGGCTTAGGCTGAAGCTATTATACCTTTTTTCTTGAGTGTGCGTATAGCTTTCGTTGAAAGTACCATGGTGATTTTTTTACCACCAACAACTAAAGTCTTTCTTTGGAGGTTGGGTTTGAATACTCGCTTGTTGCGCTGCAGAGAGAAACTTACTTTGTTTCCGAACTGCTTGCCTTTGCCAGTCAGCTCACATCGTGCTGCCATTGTAGATTCCACTTCTTAATTACGGTTATTATCAATCTGTCCTAGTATACTCTGGTTTTGATTCTTCGTCAAGAGCTGGTACAATGATAGATTAGATGGATATTCTGTATATAATTATTGTTTTGGTGGTGATATTTGTGTCGATGACGTTGCATGAATTAGCTCACGGCTTGGTGGCAAATAGTTTGGGTGATCGAACTGCGTATGATTTTGGCAGATTAACTTTGAATCCGATAAAACATATAGATCCGTATATGACTATATTACTGCCGATGATAATAATTATCACAAACATGACGACTGGGGCTAGCGTGCCAATCTTTGGTGGTGCAAAACCAGTGCCTTTTAACCCAAGCAACATAAAGTATGGCGAGATTGGAGTGGCATTGGTAGCTATAAGCGGTCCGTTAGTGAACTTCCTTTTAGCGTTTGTAGCGTACGCAATACTTGTAGTCTCTAAGGCCGAGGCAGGTTCTTTGTCGAGCTCTGTATTAACGGCTTTTACAATGGTGAATTTAGGGTTTTTTGCTTTCAATATAATTCCGATACCACCATTGGATGGATCGCGGGTACTGTATGCGCTTGCTCCTGATTTTGTGAGGAGTATTTTCGATACTATAGAGAGATATGGTGTTTTATTAATTTTTGCCATAGTTATGGTTGGCGGTTCGTTAATGGTTACTTATATGAACTTTATAATCGTAAACATACTAAAAGGATTCTCTATCGTTTTTGGCGGGTAGTCGTGGTACAATATAATTAGCCTCTTAGGCACCAGCGTATATGATTTTCCTAACAAATCATTGATAGGGATCTCAATAGCAGTATTCTCGTGGGAATATTGTGAGAGAACCCACCTTGCAATAAGCGGGGAATATCAGTCGCTAGCCTGGAGGCTTTTTGTGATATAATTACGCTAGGCTATCGGGTAATCGCTGGTTCTTTACAGAACAAGAGGAAAGTCCGGGCAGCGTAGGACATGGCAGTCGCTAACGGCGACCAGAGGTAACTCTAGGGAAAGTGCCACAGAAACGATACCGCTATCTCAAATCTGCTTTAATGTACGATGACTGATAGTAAGGGTGAAAAGAGCGGTGTAAGAGACCGTAGCCGACTATGGTGACATAGAAGGAGGGTAAACCCTGCCAGCTGCAAGGTGTATTATCGCATAAGTTGTTCGCTTGATAATACTAACATCCGCTTGAGCTGTACAGCAATGTACAGCCTAGATAGATGATTACCGATAACAGAACCCGGCTTATAGATAGCCTAATAAAAGACCGCTAGTTGATCTCGCGGTCTTTTATTAGGCTTAAGTTCTAAGTAGAAGAACTTTTATTGCTTTGTTGCTTCTTTGACGATCTCAGAAAAAGCTTCCGGCTCGTTGACGGCTAGGTCAGCGAGGACCTTACGGTTGATTTCAATGTTGGTCGCGCGAAGACCTGCTATCAATTTGCCGTAGGTTGTGCCATTTTGGCGGGCAGCTGCATTGATACGAGTAATCCACAGGCTGCGCAGATCGCGCTTTTTGTTGCGGCGGTCGCGATATGCGTACTGCAAGGCGCGAATTACGGCTTGCTTAGCTAAGCGAAAGCTTCGGGTGCGGTTATGCTGCATTCCCTTGGCTAATTTTAAGGTCTTCTTATGTTTCGCCGAAGCGGCGCCTCCTCGTTTGACTCGCATATATTAGACTCCCAATGCTCGCTTAACGTTTTTTGCTATGCCGCCTTTAATAATAGCGCTGGTATTAATATTTCGCTTGCGCGACTTGCTTTTTTTGGATAGCATGTGGTTCCCGAATGCGCGGCGACGGGTAAGTTTGCCGGTACTGGTTAGCTTTATGCGCTTAGCAGTGCCCTTGTGGGTCTTCATTTTTGGCATTATTTACTCCTTATTACTATGCTGAGATTTCTCCCGGCCATCGTTGGTTTTTGCTCGAGCGTAGCTTCGTCTTTTAGCTGTTCCATCATCTTGTCTATCAAGTCATAACCTAAGTTTTTATGGGCTATTTCTCGACCGCGGAAGAAAATAAGGATTTTTACTTTATGTCCGTCCGACAAGAAAGCGCGTATTTTGCGCAGCTTGATCCCTAGATCGTTACTACCGATTTTCAAACCAAATCGCATTTGCTTTAGCTCGTTGGCTTTATTATTGCGCCGTGCTTTTTGCTGCTCCTTCATCTTCTGATATTGATATTTTCCCCAATCAACAATCCTAGCTACAGGAGGGTTAGCTTTAGGCGATATTTCTACTAAATCAACGCCTGCTTTTTGTGCAATATCTAGAGCTTCTCTTAAAGACATAACGCCAAGCTGCTTACCGTCAGCCCCGATCACGCGAAGCTCATTGCTGCGGATAGCGTTATTTATGCGAGTTGAATTATTAATCGTAGTTCTCCTTTAGAACAGTTGTTTTACTGAGTCTATACTCGCTGTACATGGTAACAAATTACCGATAATAAATCAAGCTCGTTATCGGTATTGGAGAGCTTCTGCAATATGTGCAGCTTGTATTTTGGCGCTATTATCTAGATCTGCAATAGTGCGGGCGACACGGATAATTTTGAAGTAGCTACGCGGACTCAAGCTCAGTTTATCCGAAGCCTGTGACAACATATTTTTTGATTTCTCATCAAGTTTAGCAAACGTATTTATTTCTCTATTTGTTAAGTTGCTGTTGTATTTATCGCTACAATTGTATCTTATCGATTGGATATTGAGGGCACTCTGAATCAAGTCTGATGCAGTTTTATGTTGTTTACAAGACAACGAATTATACGAAGACAATGTACTGTTCGGTACGCGCGAGACGTGTACGACTAAATCAATTCTATCCATAAGCGGACCCGATAGCTTGCGTTGATAATTAGCTATTTGCGCTGGAGTGCAGGAGCATTCTTTGGTTTGATCGCCAAAATACCCGCAAGGACAAGGGGTCATGGTAGCAACCAGCATAAAGTTAGCGGGGTAGGTGGCACGCATACGCGATCTGGTAATAGTAACTTTCTTGTCTTCTAGGGGTTGTCTCAGGGCTTCAATAGACGAATGCGAAAACTCAGGTATTTCATCTAAGTAAAGTACTCCTAGGTGCGCTAGGCTAATCTCGCCAGGTTTCGGGCTTGATCCGCCGCCGATAAGCGATGTCTGGCTGGCTGTGTGGTGCGGGGAACGAAATGGACGCTGACGGATAATAGATTCTGTCGAGGAACCCTCTATGCTGTATATTTTTGTAGCTGCTAGCATTTCTTCAGGTGAGAGCGGAGGTAGCAGGTTGGGCAGGGTTTTTGCTAGCATTGATTTTCCGGCTCCTGGAGGTCCGGATAACAGTATATTATGATGTCCTGCCGCTGCGATTATGAGGGCGCGTTTTGCTTGTTCTTGACCGGCAACTTCATCGAGCAGGGTTTGTCTGTTGGGCTCGCTTTCTTCTGAATAAATGTGCGGACAAACAGCATCCTTGGTGATGATTTTTTCTTTCTTTAAGTGCAGGTAAAGCTGCTTGATATTATCTACAGGTATGATATTTATGCCGCCTACGAGAGACGCTTGATTAGCGTTATTAGAAGGTAAGTATATAGTATTAATACCAGATTTTTTTGCGGTTTCGGCGATATTGATAGCGCCGCTAGTGGGGCGGATGTCTCCGTTGAGTGCTAGCTCGCCAGCAAATATAGAATTTGCAACATCCTGTTCGCGGAGTTGTCCGGCTGATAACAAGATAGACAAGGCGATAGGTAGGTCATAATGTGTACCTTCCTTTGGAATTTCGGCAGGTGCAAGGTTGATAGTGATACGTTTAGTCGGGTATTCTAGGCCAGAATTGACGATGGCGCTGCGGACTCGTTCTTTAGATTCGTCGATTGATTTATTACCGAGACCAACTATACGTATACTAGGCAGCCCATTTGATATGTCACTTTCTACTTCTACGATACTGCCATCGTATCCAACGGGTGAAACCGTAAGGATTTTAGCGGTTGATGCCATGACCATATAGTTAAAAGTTAATCATACTATACGGATGATGTAAATAAGTGATATAATATCAAGAGTAACGTGGGGCTGATATAGCGTTCGACGTAGAGAATTTAACAGGTTGTTTTGCGTACCGACTTCTGACGTTATCAGAATTAATAGTTGCAAAATTTGCAAACAAAGCGAAGGCGTTTGTTTCATCATTGATGCCACGACAGACAGCCTTTGCACTAGCTGCGTAATATTACTGGCAGCCGCATCCGCCTAGATTCTTGCTATAGGCTAGGTGTGTCATATCTAGCAAGATCGGTTAATTGATATTTCTGCTATATCATTAATTAAGATTTTAAGCAGATCGCTAGTTCGTATGTTTGTCTAGCTTTGAGCGGATAAGCGATTATTTAACGAGTTAGACTATGTGCGTAGACAAACAACAGGTTACTCTGCGGACCCGGGGGCAGTACCCGGCAGCTCCCCCACATCGTTTGTTGTAGAGCCTTTCGAGCTCTTTTTAATTTATGCGATAAAAAAGAATGACTACCTGCGAGTAGTAGTCATTCTAATGGTTGTGGAGTTTTCTGAAGTGTTTATTTCTGGTTCCTGTATAATTTTTTTATTCAGGAACTATCTCTATAGTAATGTGAAAATCTGCTTGTGTCAATGTTTTTTAGCAAGATTGCTAGGTAAAAAATACCACACTAGGTAACGGGATAATTGGAGTAAATAAATGTGTTTTATGCCTTGAAACGATACGCTAGATATGCCGATTTGTAATTCTATAAACATCGGTTAGCAACTAACGACTGAATGTAGAGAGGGTTGTTTCTGGTGAATAGCTTAATAGAATTATCACCAGAAATTTTATCGTATGGCGCAGGGAAATCTAACGTGTAAGGAATGCGGGGGCAAGGAAATCTGCACCTTAAGCTGTGGTGCTGGCAGCATAAATGTGGCTTCGGCAAAATAATTCTAGGCTTATCGCGCCCAAATGTTAGCGATTGGCTAAGGAGGCTCAGGCCAAGCTCTTCCGGCTTCACAGACAAGTTCTGAAAGGCGATACTGAAACTGGCGGTGACTCGTTTTTGACAGACGAAGCTTGACGGTTAGAGATTGGTCATTGGCGCTGTTAGCCCAGTAGGTATTACGTATCTGTGCGTAAGTTGTATTGTGCCTATGAAAAAAATTATGAATTAAGTTGTTGAATTTTTGTTTTTGCAGCTAAAGTATATTGTTGCTTGCATGCACATAACTCGACGTGCTGGGTTGTCTCTGATTCTGGTTCGTTGCTGGATTGTCTTTCTGTACATACGGTACATTGCAGGATAGATTATATAGTAGATTTTTTCATTGCGTGAATACCGACTTTTTATGATATTAATATAATTTTTGCCATGCTGTATGTATAGTTGTCGCATTTCGGATGTCATAAAATATACTGAAGATTTTGCTTAGTTTTATATAAACGTTAATTATATAAAGGATCTTTGAATACAAATAGTGTAATGAATTTTAATGAAAAATAGTTTGTGTAAACGTATCGCAGTTAGCTGTTTGTCATAAGTTAAATTCGCAGTGTAGAGCCTGATGTAGTGTTGTATTTTTTAAATTCGATATGATCTAAAGTCTATTTGTTGTAATAAATAATTAATAATAACTTGATAAAATAGCTATCATTGTAATTATTACACTGTAGATAAAAACGCAACATTACAATAATAACAGAGGTACGTATAATAAAATAGTGAGCCGTAGTATAAATAACAATGTTTATATTACGATAGACGTTGACTTTTTATCATTGATTTGCTATAGTGTGAGTAAGCTTTTAGAAAAACAAAAAAAGCAAAACGATACCAACCAAATAAGCCTCCACAACAATAATCGACGGAAACTAGGTGGCGCCAAATAATTGTGGTTCCACCTAAGCTCCGCCTATTAAACAAAAAGGCGTTGAGCGCGCGATATGTGCGCGCATTACACACCTGATTAATCCTTGAGATTGCGATGTCAGTGACCATCAGGTGTGTGGTGCAGGTCCGCGCGATCGCAAGTCTTTTGCTCGCTAAGTGCGAGCGGTCAATCGGGCAAAAAGCAGTTGTTGCAGCGACCCTAATAGTTGTTTACAAAGGTGCTTCGTTATATTGCGACGCTGCTTTTGCCTCCTAGGTGTTATTATTTAAATCATGTATAAACGCTTAATTGCATTTTTGATGTTTTTGGCGTTAGTGGTGTTGCTAGCGATAACGCAGACGACCGCGCCGTCTAAAGTTGGTCCGGCTATTGTAGTCGTTGTGTTTGTATTAATATATATTTTTCTTACTTGCACATTGACTCTCTTGCTTCTATTTATAAACAAGATTGTGAGTAAGCATAAATCTGAGCCGTCTAAGCGGAGTGCTGATGACATGTATACCTTAATGTATGGTGCAGTGTTAGCGTTGGCGCCGACTGTGATTGTTGCTGTGCAATCGATAGGACAGGTTCAAGCAGGTACGTATGTATTAATTACGCTCTTTGTATTGTTGGCTCTTTTGTATGTTCGGCATCAGAAGCGTGTGAAGTGAGGACTGAGGCCTAGAAAAATTGTAAACGCATATGGTATAATTTACTTAATATGGAACCGGGTATAAGAGAACAAGTTCCTGTGCAGAGAGAGGTGCTGCCGCAGAATAGTTACGAGACACCTACTTTTGGCATAGATGGCGGTAATCTTGAGAAGCAAAATACTTCTAGAGAGGTGATGAATGCTGCTTCTGCAGAGGCTGTTGCTAATGCGGTTCCTCAAATTGTGCTACCTCAGCCAATTCCTATAGTTCAGCCAACCGTGGATCCTGGCGCTGCTCAGTCTGCGACATCTGATGACGCCGCAGCGCTGATAGCCAATGATGATGACCTTATTGAAAAGGAGTGGGTTGATAAAGCTAAGAAAATTATCGCAGAGACCAAAGACGACCCGTATCGTCGCGAGGTTGAGATCGGCAAACTTCAGATAGAATATATAAGGAAACGCTACGGGCGCGAAATAGGGAAAGTAGAGGATTAGGTAGTGTCTGGCGGCGGGATAGGCACTCTTGTAACATTGTTTGCAATAGCTTTGGTGATTGGGCTAGGGTCTTTTGTTGTGTTTATGGTATATCGTAATACTCTTCGTGAGGCGAAGAACTATGAGCGCGGGCTTAAGATGGTGCCGATATTAATTCATCTACCGCCAGCTAGCGATGATATTGTTAGCGACGGGCGTGATAAACGGGATCTGACGGAAGAAGTGTTGTCGCAAGCTCAGGTTATGTACAATATTATATCCAGTACTGCCACTAAAGGTTTTAAGAGCAAGATTTATGGGCAGAGGCATTTGTCGTTTGAAATAGTGGCTCGCGATGGCTTGGTGTTCTATTATGCTGTTGTACCTACAGTGCTCACCGAGGTAGTTCGCCAGGCAAATGCAGCGGCCTACCCATCGGCTCGGCTAGAAGAGGTGTCGGAGCACACTGTTTTTAGCAAGGTCGGTAAGATGAGCGGTACGATTGGTGGCGAGTTTACTTTGAGGAAGAGCTTTGCTTATCCTATTGCAACATACATGGAATCTAAACGTGATGCATCGCGCGCATTGCTTAATGCTTTATCAGCAGCGACTCGCGAAGATGGTATAGGTATCCAAATATTAATTCGTCCAGCTAATGAGCGATGGGCCAAGTCGGCAGTTTCTGTCTCTGAAAAAATCATAGAAGACAAAGACAAAAAAAGACCGGACTTTCGGTGTTCTTCTCGCCGAGCGAAATTATGGAATCTCTATGGAAGCCGCCAGAGAGCGACGACAAAAAGCCGGAGGATAAAAAGCCGCTTAACTCTGTTGAACAGGCGACCGTTGATGCTATTCAAGAAAAAACCCGTTATCCGGGGTACGAGGTACTGATACGGGCTGTTGTTTCGTCTAATACAGCAGCCCGTTCTCAGGTAATATTGAAAAATATTGTCGCAGCATTTGCATTATTTGACTCGCCGACGTTTAACGGATTTAAATTTACGTTAGCAAAAAACATTGAAGAACTAACTTCGTCTTATATTTTTCGTTTCTTCCCGCAGCAGGTTAATAAGAATATATTAAATAGCGTAGAGCTGGCGACGATTTTTCATTTGCCGGATCAGAATAGTATTCCAAGCTCGCAAGTCAAGCGCCAGATGAGTAAGCAAGTCGATGGACCGACGCAGGTGATGGAGACTGGTTTGCTGTTAGGATACAACGAATTTCGCGGTGTTAAGAAGCCGATTAGGCTCAGCGATAAAGACCGCCGGCGCCATATACATATTATTGGACAGACGGGTGTTGGTAAATCAGTTTTGCAGGAAAATCTAGCCTACCAAGATATGCTGGATGGGCGGGGTTTTGCCTTGGTTGATCCGCACGGGGACCTTGCGGAGCATTTGCTAGAAAAGGTGCCAAAGGAGCGCGTTGAAGACATTATTTATTTCAACCCAAGCGATATGGACAATCCGATTGGTCTGAATATGTTTGAGTTTGACCACCCAGACCAAAAAGACTTTTTGGTACAAGAGGCTATCGGTATGCTTTATGGTTTGTATGACCCAGGACATACTGGTATCGTTGGTCCGCGGTTGGAGCATATATTCCGTAACTGCGCGCTGTTATTAATGAGCGATCCGGCGGGCGGTACTTTTGTCGATATACCGAAGCTCTTGGTTGATGATAGTTTCAGAAATAACAAGTTGAAATACGTTACCGACCAGCAGGTGTTAGATTTTTGGACAAAGGAGTTCCCGGCATCGCAGCGATCAAGCGAGGCAGGCGAGGTCATCAGCTGGGTTATTGCTAAATTTGGTCCGTTCATTAGCAATGATGCTATGCGTAATATTATTGGCCAGACAAAAAGCGGCTTTGATTTTCAAGACATCATGAATAATAACAAGATTTTGCTGGTGAACTTATCGAAAGGTAAATTAGGCGATCTTAACTCTAAATTGCTTGGTATTGTCTTTGTGATGAAGTTTCAGGCTGCGGCGATGGCGCGGGCCAAGATTCCAGAGGACGAGCGCAAAGATTTTACGCTGTATGTTGATGAGTTTCAGAACTTTGCGACTGATAGCTTCGAGACTATTTTGAGCGAAGCTCGCAAGTATCGATTGAGTTTGGTATTAGCTAACCAGTTCATGACGCAGTTGAAGGAAGAACTGCGCGAGGCTATTCTCGGTAACGTTGGTACAACTATCACTGGCCGGATTGGTATAACCGACGCAGAAATTATGGTTAAGCGCTATACACCAGTGTTTGATGCAGAAGATTTGACGAAATTGCCAAACTTTGAATCTGTCTGTGTCGCCCAGATTGAAGGTGTGCCGTCTGCGCCGTTTAGTATGGCATGGATTCCCCCGATGGGCCACCAAAATGCTCAGTTGGGCGATGCTTTGCGCAGACTGTCGGCTGCAAAATACGGACATCCGCGGGCTCAAGTTGAGCGTGAGATAGCGGCGCGTACTAGCATGAATCAATCTTCTGGAAATAATAAACAGTTGAAAAATACGGCTGGAGCCGCTGCTAACACTCCTAATAAAATAGCACCGAGTAGTAGTTCATCTTTTTTGGATGAATGGTTAGCGAAACGCAAGCAAGTAACCGGTAGAAATAGCACTACGCCGCGTCCAGTATCTTCGCCGCTACCAGCTAATACTAAACCGCCGATGTCTTCGACTGGCAATGCAGTGGCCGCTGGACCCGCTCAATCTCAAGATTATACTGACGCTTATTCTCGTGCTTCTAGCAGTACCTTGCCAGCTCAGCCGCAGCAGCAACAGCTTCCGCAGCAGCCATCTCGAAATAATTCAATAGATTTGGCACAGTCACAGCTTGGTGCAGTACCGCTAGCAGTTACTGTGCCGCCGCAAGTTGGTGAGTCTCCTAATGTTAATTCTGCTACGCAGAGTGTCAATTTACCGACTGCAGATAATGGTCCGATTTCGGTGCCACAACAGCCTGCTAGTGATACTCTAAATATGCGCGACAGCGACAATAGCGGCGAAGTTTCGATAAAATTACGTTAGTTGGCAAAAGCTACTTGGATTTACCGAATATTAGGACGCGAATGTAATCGTAAATCAAGCCGATAACCCACCCTAAGACGAAGGTGGCAATGGTCTCTGTGCCAGATAGCGAATATCCGAAGTGCTTAGCGACTAAATATATACCAGCTGTAAGGATAAAAGCTGCAGCCGACCCTGACAATATGGCATTGGGACGTGCTACAGTATTACCAATCACTTCGCTGCTCTTTTCGACGGCGGGGTTATGAATAACTTTACTGAAAGTTCTGCTGGCAGGTGACATTTCGGATTGAATCTCGGTCATAGTCTTGTCGAAGGCGGCTTTGCGCTCTTGTTTAGAGGTAGGGCCGCGGCGTTTTTTCTCTGGACTGACTTCATTAGTTTTTATTTTGTTTTCTTTACGTTCTTGGGCGATTTCTCTAGCTTGGTTTAAGGCTTCATGGCGTGCTTTATTCAGTTGTTCCTGAGAGGCTTCAGAGCTAGCTTCTTTCTCTGTTTTATTTTTAGCGTTAATATTCTCTTGAGTTTTCCGATGGATTACTTCAGAGCTAGTGTACTGCTCTTTATGCTTATCGCTAAGTGATGGTATTTTTTCATTATTCATTGATAGCTACCTCATCTTTGTTTTATATAATCTTATAGTTTATATAGTGCCTGAGTTAAAATCTCGACGGATTAAGCGGACTTCCTTTTTCAGATGACGCGATCGTGCGTAGAAGAATGCGACAACAGCGAAGGTGATTCCGGCAAATAGCATGTTTTCGCCAGGTCCAGTGTGTGGAAGTTGAGCAACGGTTTGTTCAATTGCTTGTTTTTGTGTCGGACAGTCCACATTAATGGTCACGGAGTTGCCGAAAGTATTGGTCATCTTGCAGTCGTATGAATTAGGGTTGCCGGTGCCAGTGGCTTTTGGTGAGATCGTGCTTTGGAGCTTCACGCTGAATACGCGAGTTTGAGTTTCACCAGGGTTTAGCGTGACTTTTGGCCATACCTATAGAGTTTCTGTGTCTTGGCTGCCAGAGGTGTCCTTGGTTAAGGTAGCTCCTCCTTTGTTTTCTAGCGAAGAATATTGGAGGACGTCAGCGAGATTCTCGGTGATGGTGTAATCGGTAGCTTTCAATCCTTTGTTGGTCACAGTAATTTTGTAAATGATTTGATCGGACGCCTTGGCGGTAGTCGTCGAAGCGTCGGCGTTACCTTGCGAGGTGTTTTGGGCGGTTTTTGTTTGAATGATATCTTCTTTACACTTAGCATCTTTTATCCACAAAGTTGTGTCGCCTGGGCATGGTTGACAGTTAGGATCTGTGGCAAGCAAGGCAGGATTTTGCGGACACTTAGCTGGCTCTACAATCTGAAATTCCTTGGTACAGCTATCACTGGTACGGTCGCCTAGAGATGTTTTCAAGATAGCTTTAACCGTATATTTACCAGCTGCAGTTTCTTTGTCGGTGATAGTTCGAGTCTTGCTTTCGATGGTTTTTAATTGTTTACCATCTCGATAGACAACAAATCTATAACC
Source organism: Candidatus Saccharimonadota bacterium (assembly GCA_013333795.2). Classification (GTDB taxonomy): domain Bacteria; phylum Patescibacteriota; class Saccharimonadia; order Saccharimonadales; family Saccharimonadaceae; genus Saccharimonas. The sequence goes on from JABCOE020000020.1 coordinate 40,473, forward strand.
GGTAATTGAAGCGCCATTGCTAGTGTTGCCGGAGGCGGTGTATTGGTAGATATTCTTGTTGTTAACGATTGCTAGCGACGAGCATACTGCGACAGGGTCAGCTTTGCACCTCGGGTCGTTCGCAGGCAGGTTAGTCTTGCCGGGGACGGTACACATCGGAGTGTAGCAATTTGGATAGGTCCCCGATTGTCCAGGAGGGCAAGCGGGAGCTGGCGGGACGGTTAGTGTAATTAGGTTGCCGCAGCTGCGCATAATTCCGAACCACATTCCTGTCTTTGATGAACGAGCTACGTAGGCTGAATAAGCGCCTGAGTTACCCCAAAGCCGCTGCGGTCTGTAATAAAACGTTCGCGTACCGCCGCCAGTTTTCACGGTGTAGCCGCCTTCGCCTTGGCTTGCACCGAATACAGGTTTCATACCCCAAGAATATAAGCCTTCGTTGCTTCTGTGATACTCCAAATTATTACCAGCTTGGTCAATATCGCTGCGAGAAATGCCGACGGCATCGTAGAGGTCGCGGATATTGTTGACGTTGCTGTCATAGGTGCTTAGTAAGGCTTGTTTGCTCCATACGCCGCCATAAACCATATCAGTAGCGTCGGCAGCGGTAGCTGGCTCTGGTGCCTGAAATACGGCAAAAAACTGTACAACGAGCGCAAAAGCTGTAAAAATAAGTCCTAATCTGCGCACCGATTCTTCTTTGCGTAACCGTTTTGCATAAAAACCTAATTGTCCGACTAATGCTGGGCTAAAGGCGAGATTTGATACTAGCTTTCTAAACATTTTGCTTACCTTTTTGTGTTATTTTGAGATATATTTTCCTCTCTTTTATAATATCATACTTATGGCAACCGCAGCAATACCTTGAATGAACAATTTTTTTTATGGTATAATGTGGGTATTAATAGACAAGCTGAGCGACTGTAAATAGGGAGTGATTTCGTTATGAGTAAACAAAAAAATGATGGTTCGTATGATAGTTCACAGATCCAAGTTCTTGAGGGTCTCGAGCCAGTACGTAAGCGTCCAGGAATGTATATTGGCAGTACGGGATATGACGGCATACATCATTTAATTAAGGAAATCGCTGATAACTCGGTAGACGAAGCTATAGCTGGTTATGGATCGCGGGTTGACGTGAGGCTGTTGGCGGATGGCGGCGTAACAGTGACTGATAACGGTCGTGGTATTCCAGTAGATAAGCATCCTAAGACTGGCATTAGTACGCTTGAGACAGTCCTGACTGTGCTGCATGCTGGCGGTAAATTCGGCGGTGGCGGCTACAAGGTGTCAAGCGGTTTGCATGGTGTTGGTTCTAGTGTGGTTAATGCTCTATCTACTAAGCTGATTGCTGAAGTTGTTAGGGGCGGTATGCTATATCGTATCGAATTTTCTCGCGGTAAAACTGTGGTACCGCTCAAGAAAATAGGAAAAACCGATCGGCCAGATGGCACCTGTATCACGTTCTATCCAGATGCTGAAATCTTTAAGGAGACAATTAAATTTGATTATAAATGGGTGGTAAATTATTTACGCCATCAGGCATATCTAACTAAAGGTGTCTATACCTCTGTTTATGATGAGCGTACTCGCGAGCGCCAGGCATTCTACTTCGAGGGTGGTATCAAGAGTTATGGCAAGAATTTGAATAAGGGTAAAGATGTGCTTGGCGATGAGATATTCTATGTCGATAAGCAAGTCAGCGACTCGGTTGTCGAAATAGCAGTACAATACAACGATTCCTACATCGAAACCGTTAAGCCGTTTGCAAATAACGTTTTGACACCAGATGGCGGCACGCATTTGGTCGGATTTAGGTCAGCGCTTACCAGGGTGATTAATGATTATGCCCGTAAAAATAACTTGCTCAAAGAAAAAGAAGATAATTTGACTGGCGATGATATCCGCGAGGGTTTGACAGCGGTGATATTAGTAAAATTGCCAGATCCGCAGTTTGAGGGCCAGACTAAAAATAAACTAGGTAATCCAGAGGTGCGTCGCTATGTCGAGCAAGTAATGAACGAATATTTCGCATATTATCTAGAGGAAAATCCAGCTATTGCTAAAAAAATTATCAATAAAGCCTTGTTGGCGGCGCGAGCACGCAAGGCAGCGCGGGCAGCGCGGGATAATGTAATTCGCAAAGGAGCGCTTGACGGCGCTAGTTTGCCTGGCAAATTAGCTGATTGTTCTAGTAAAGATCCGTCGGAATGCGAATTGTATATAGTTGAGGGAGATTCGGCTGGCGGTTCAGCAAAAACTGGCCGCGATAGCCGTACGCAGGCGATTTTGCCTCTGCGCGGTAAAGTGCTCAATACCGAGCGGGCTCGCTTAGACAAAATGTATGCCAATCGAGAGATCTTGAGCTTGATCAAAGGGGTAGGTGTAGGTATTGGCGATGCTTTTGATATTCGCGGATTGCGCTATCATAGAATTATCATCATGACTGCTGCCGATGTCGATGGTAGCCACATCGCGACGCTGCTAATGACGTTTTTCTTCCGCTATATGCGGCCAGTTGTGGAAGGCGGGCACATATATCTAGCTAAACCGCCACTGTTTAAGCTGAAATTATCTCAAAGCAAACAAGAGTATTTATATAATGAGGAGGCGCTTGAAGCGCGGTACGATGAGCTAATTGCGGCACGCAAAGAGAAGGGTGTCCAGATTGATTTAAACGATTCGCGGGCAAAACAAGCTGGCCTGAGCGAGTCGGCCCTACAACGCTATAAGGGTCTCGGTGAAATGGATGCTAGTCAACTCTGGGAAACGCCTATGAACCCGGAAAATCGAGTGCTGGTACAGGTTAAGCTCGAGGATGCTGAGCGCGCTGATGCTATCTTTACGAAGTTAATGGGCGATGATGTCGAAGTGCGCAAGAATTTTATTCAAGCTAATGCTAATAAAGTCAGTCTTGATGAGCTAGATGTGTAAATGGACGAGAAGAAGGATAGGAATATGAAACCAGAGTCAAAAAACCCAGTCGAAGGCGAGATTATTGAGCAGACTAACGGTGTTAGCCATTCAAAGTCTGTTGAAATTCGAACAGTAGAAGATGTTATGGAGGATAGCTTTATCCGGTATTCAATGTCGGTCATCGTTGACCGTGCTTTACCGGACGTACGCGATGGTATGAAGCCAGTTCATCGCCGTATTGTGTACGTAATGGATAAAATGGGTATCGGGCCGACAGCTAAGACCGTGAAAAGTGCGCAGATTGTCGGTGAAGTGATGGGTAAATATCATCCACACGGCGATAGTTCGATTTATGATGCGATGGTGCGTATGGCTCAAGATTGGGTGGAGCGCTATCCGTTGGTTCAGGGCCAAGGTAACTTTGGTTCAATGGACGGTGACCCGCCGGCAGCTATGCGTTATACCGAAGCAAAAATGACTCGGGTGTCAGAGTCACTTTTGGCAGATATTGATAAAGAGACGGTTGATTTTCGCGATACATATGACTCTACGCGCCAAGAGCCGATTGTTTTGCCTGCTAAATTGCCGAATTTACTGCTGAATGGGCAAGTTGGTATTGCTGTTGGTATGGCAACTAATATTCCGACGCATAATCTAGGCGAGGTGGTTGATGCAACGGTTACACTGATTGATAATCCAGAAGCAACGCTTGATGACCTTATGAAGTGTATCAAGGGGCCAGATTTCCCAACTGGCGCGGTGGTTTATGGTGGCGCGCCGATGCGCCAAGCTTATGCGACCGGCCGCGGCAGTGTGACGATACGGGCGGTGGCAAACATTGAAGAAACCAAACGCGGCCGTCATCAAATTATAGTTTCTGAGATGCCTTATGGCGTGAATAAAGCAACGCTTATCGAAAAAATTGCCGATTTGGTGCACGAGAAAAAGATTACGGCGATTAGCGCTTTGCGCGATGAGTCGGCTCGCGGTAATGTGCGAGTAGTTATTGAGCTCAAAAAAGACTCTTATCCGAAGAAAGTACTTAACCAATTATACAAATTGACGGCGTTACAGACTAACTTCCATTACAATATGCTAGCTTTGGTGCCGAGTGCTGACGATGCGACACGTCTGCAGCCGCGCGTTTTGGGTTTGCATGATATTCTGAATGAGTTTATCAAACATCGCCGCCAAGTGGTCCGCCGCCGCACAGAGTACGAGCTACGCAAGGCTAAGGAGCGAGCGCATATCCTGGAAGGTTACAAAATTGCACTGGACAATATCGACGAGGTAATTAGAATCATCCGGGCTAGCAAGACGCAAGATGAAGCCGAAAAGGCGCTCATCGAAAAGTTCTCGCTGAGCGTTATCCAGGCCAAGGCGATTCTGGCAATGCAATTGCGCCGGCTGACGGGTCTAGAACGCGAAGCTATCGAGAATGAGCTAGCTGAGTTAATGAAAAAGATTGCGTATTTTGAAAAAGTTTTGGCTGACGAAAACGAAATCCTTCGCATCATCAAAGAGGAGTTGCTAGAAATTAAAGATAAATATGGCGATGACCGTTGTAGTAAAATTATCAACACCGAAGTTGGTAAGTTTAGCGATGAAGAACTAATCCCAGAAGAGGATACTGTTGTACTGCTGACAACGGAAAATTACATCAAACGCACCTTGGCTAGCGATTATCGCCGTCAAACCCGCGGCGGCAAGGGTAAACGTGGTATGACCACTAAAGAAGAAGACGGTATTGATCAGCTAGTACCAGCTGGAACACATGATTGGCTGTTGTTTTTCACGAACAGGGGTAGAGTGTTTCGTCTGAAGGCCTACGAGGTGCCGGCAGCTAGCTTAGCGGCGAAGGGCGTAGCGGCGGTCAATTTATTGCAGCTGCAGCCAGAGGAAAAAATTACTTCAATTATCAATCTAGCTAAAGATGTAAATGTTGATGAAGGCTATCTATTTATGGCGACGAGCAAGGGAACAGTCAAGAAGACAGCGATTGCTGACTATTCAAATATTCGCACCAATGGTTTAATTGCTATTAATTTGGATGAAGGCGATGAGTTGCGTTGGATCAAGCAAACTACTGGCAAGAACGATGTGATTATCTCGACTTCAGCTGGACAAGCGGTTCGCTTTAGCGAGGAGGAGTGTCGTCCGATGGGACGTGCTGCTCGCGGTGTGCGTGGTGTGCGACTACGAACGGACGATAGTGTTGTAGGTATGGATATTGTAACTTCAGCTGATCAAAAATTGCTGGTGATGAGCGCAAACGGGTTCGGTAAAGTAACCAAGGTAGCTAATTTTCCGAGTCACCGCCGCGGCGGCGTTGGTGTGAAGGCTGCTGTTGTTACGGCAAAAACTGGTCCGATAGTTGCTGTTCAAACGCTTGAGAAGGATGCGATTGAGGCAATTATGATTAGTCAAAATGGACAGACTATCCGAGTGTCGCTTGACGATATTCCAGCACTTGGCCGTACTACTCAGGGTGTTCGAGTGATGCGTATTAATGACGGAGATACAGTTTCGTCAATGGGGATTATACGTGATACAGACGAAGGAGAAAAATAGCGGATGGTAGTATCCCCGTATATAATAGCTTTTGCTGTCGGTTGGGCTATGGCGCAGTGCGGTAAGTATGTTGTTGCTGCTATTAAGATGCGTACCTTGAAAGTATTTGATCATCTGTACATATCGGGAAATATGCCAAGCGCTCATAGTGCTACGATGATGTCGCTAGTGTCGATTATCGGTTTGAAAGACGGAGTTGGCAGTGGTTTGTTTGGTCTGGCGTTAGCTCTAGCAGCGATTGTGATGTACGACGCATTGATGGTGCGGCGATCTGTTGGCGAGCAGGGTGAGGCTATTAAGCAAGTTATTGATATCTCGAAATTTGATGTATCAAAGCCGCGTAGCGCTAAGGGACATACCCCTTTGGAAGTGGTAGTCGGTGCTGTAATTGGCTTACCAGCGGGTATCGTTGTATTTTTAGCTACAAAAAACTAGCGATAGGGTGTTGACTTGATTAGGTTAGAGCGCTACAATAGTGAACAGTCTGGTTGCGAGAGGTAAACTTACAAATTGCATCTTAGCAGTCAGGTTAAGTAATTTAACAATTTGATTGTGCAATTATCATCGTCAGTCTATTTTTGAGTAGACGCTTCAAATGAAGCATCTTTATGGAGAGTTTGATCCTGGCTCAGGATGAACGCTGGCGGCGTGCCTAACACATGCAAG
>JABCOE020000021.1 GCA_013333795.2 Candidatus Saccharimonadota bacterium
CATCTCTTCCTGATAATCGCCGTAGTTAGTATCCTGCATCTCGCCGCCGATGATCACCGGGTTGCCAGCCATGTGCTTCGGACATTCCAGATCAAGCGTGATGTTGGTAAACGGCGTCTGGAAGCCAACCCTGGTTGGCACATTGACATTAAAGACAAATTCTTGCAGTGCCTGCTTAACCTCGTCATAGCTTAATTTATCAGCGCGAATGAACGGCGCCAAGAGCGTGTCAAAATCAGAGAACGCCTGAGCACCAGCCGCTTCGCCCTGCAAAGTGTAAAAGAAATTGCCCACCTGACCCAGCGCTGAACGGAAATGCTTAGCCGGCTTGGAGGCAACCTTGTTTTTAACGCCAGTGAAGCCTTGGCGCAGTAAATCCATCAGCTCCCAGCCAACACAGTAAACGCTCAGCAAATTGAGGTCGTGAATATGTAAATCGCCCTCTTTATGAGCCCGGCCGATTTTCGGCGAATAAATCTTATCCAGCCAGTAGGTCTTGGTAATTTCCGCCGAAACGTAATTATTCAGTCCCTGCAAACTATAGCCCATGTTGGAATTTTCTTTGACTTTCCAGTCCAGATTATTGACGTATTTATCAATCAAATCGACGTGCGCGTTGGACGTAATTTCACGCAGTTTTTTATGCTGGTCGCGGTAGATGATGTAGGCTTTGGCGGTTTTCTTAAACTTGGAATCAATCAGCGTGTCCTCAACGATGTCTTGGATTTCCTCAACACCCGGCACTAGACGCGTCTGGCGAGATTCTAGCTGTTTAAGTACTTTATCAGTAAGCTTAGCAGCAGCTTTTTCGTCGAATTCGCCAGTTTCAGCACCAGCTCGAGCAATCGCTTTAGTGATCTTGGAAGCGTCAAACTTCACTTTACGGCCGTCGCGCTTTTTGATTGTTTGATACATATTACCCTCCTGAATGCATCATTAAAACGCTCCGGATCTACCCCTGCGGAGCGACACTTAATCGTGTATTTGTTTTACGAAAACACCATATGTAGTGCTTACATACAAATGTACACCCAATATATAGTGCTAGTCAAGGTTTTTACATTGTATTATTTACATTTACACAGTCAATTAGTTTAATCATATTCGCTTGGTAAATATCATTGCCCGATGATCGCGAGTTTGCGAGTTTTTTATCCACTCCCCAGCGCAAGTCATCAAATTTAAGCCTTCAGACACACCATCAGCTGGACGCATAAAACTATTCATATCAACATCAGATAGCTTAATTATTTGTTTTTTGACCACCTGGTAGCGCAACATTTGGCCGTTACCGCGTTCAACACTGACTGTATCGCCAACATTTAGCGACTCTAGCTTATTAAAAATTCCCCCCAAAGTCATACCAGATGCGTGGCCAATAATAATAGATGCTCCCGGCTGCCCCGGCTTGACGCTGCCAGTATACCATCCTGTATCAAAAATATTGACAGGCGATTGCATTGAGCCGTCGGCATTAACGCTCATCGGCAATACTCGAGCTTTAACCCCTAGCTTCTCAATAGTAATCACTCTCGGTAAATCTGCAGCTACCTTGTATTTAGCGATGGCGTCGCCAGAAACTTTTGTTTCGTCTTTACCTTCATTGCTCCGTCGATCATTCGGGTCATCGCTGCGTGCAGCCACCGTCGCTGTATTTACAGTATCTTTTATCCGATTATTTAACAGCCAAGAGTCCACTAATGAATATACCGAAACCAGCAAGAGAATCGACGCCGCAACACCAGATAATTTCTTGCGAAAATTACCGCTCATGATTTCTTTTAAGCGCCGCTTGGTGGAGTGTTTTTCACCGCCCATTTGGCTAGCAGCTGTTAGTTTTTCATAAATAATAAGCAAGCGAGCTGTCCGAGCTAGCTTTCTATTAATTCTCGTATAATCTCTAGGTTTTTTGTTTTGGAAAGACTGCTCTTTTGGACTTGGCGAGACAGGCTGCACTGCGATATCCATAATTCGCTTCATACTAGGCTGGCTAGCAGCGTCCGCTACAACATCATTCGCCAATCTACGCCGCGGTACGACTACCCGGCCTCGTGCTTTTGGCAGTACCTCCAGACTACGAGCAACTCGTTCTCTTTGCGTCATTGCTTGCTTCATTATAGCTAACAGGCACGCCTCGCGTCAAACCGCTTACGGCGTGCCTGCCTCCAATCTTAATCGTTATAAGTCTTGGTTATTTCTTGCCAAAACTCTTTCGTTTTGCCATGAATAGCAGGATTGCTGCCGAAGCCACACCAACGATAGTTCCAGCCAAATTAACTGCTACATTTTCGCCGCCCGTATTTGGAGCCTTCGGACCTGTCGAATCATTCTGCGCCGTTAGCACAACGTCATTGCCATCGCCGCCAACATAGCTAATCTTGAAGGTTGCGCCATCCACAGCGAACTCTGCACCTTCGGGCAAACCATTGAATGTCCCTTGAACCGGAGCACTACCGTTATTGTTGATAATCGTAAAGGTATCACCCTTCTTGATGGTACCGCCAGGCAGATATACCAGCTCTAATTTCGGAGAACTACCACCGTTGCTAAGCTGGCCGCTCTGCGCAACAATCTGATCATAATGATCTTTATCTAGAATTTCTGCCTTGTATACGCCAGTACCGTTCATATAGAAGTCATTCAGTACAGTAATCTTGCCTGGCGAATTACCTGGAGCAACGACACCTGCCACATTAAGACTCTTTACCGTAGCATTACCGCCAAATACACCGCCCTCATCGACATAAACATCAGAGCGGCTGCCGTTTAGCAAGACTGTTTCGCCCTTTCTAACGCTTACCGACTCATTAGGTTTGTCGCCGTCCAATTTTATCAGCTTAGCTTCGTGGGCATTACCGTGCTGTCCATTCGGCGTACCGCTGGTGTTGTCCGAAGATTCAACTAGCAGAGTACCCTTGTTATCTTTATGAGCAACCAGTTTACCAGGGCCACTGAGCTTGCCAGTAATCTTCACTGTCACGTTCGAAAGTAATTTATATTCAACATTGCCATTGAGTACAATG
>JABCOE020000022.1 GCA_013333795.2 Candidatus Saccharimonadota bacterium
CTGCGGCTAGGCCACAGAAACGCCCAAGCCGCGAATCCTGCTATCAGCACGAGTATCACACACATTACGATTAGTATTATCTTTTTGCTACTGAGCGCTACAGACATTTTTACACCTTTCATAAGCGAACTTTGCTTTTTACTGGCCGTTGATATCCAGCAAGGATTGCAGTATTGATAACCTTTATAACTTAATTATAGCATAAACCTTACGAGACGTTCCTAAATAGTTATTGCATGATGCAGCAAACTGCTCTATTCTTAGTCTATGAGCGCTATTGCCGCCGAATCGCCGCCGTTCGCGCCAATGATTCGACAGCTTACCGGCAACGAGATTTTTACCGCCGCGGGATGCGGAGTTTTCAGATTAGTAACCTATAGTCAGCTTAGAAAGGCCACCGAATGACCAGAAAACTACTAGAAATCGAACGCAAACGCCAGCTAACCGGCGACGCAAAAGAATTAATCAAGCAGTTGCGAGAACTTGGTTTTGAACTGCAGAGTAATCTCCACGAAATTGATACATATTATTCTCGTCCTGATGTCGATTTCATGCAGACGGTTGAATGCTTACGGATTCGCCAGCGCGATGGTTTTGCTGAGGTGACATATAAGCCTGCGACGACGACTGCGACACATACGAAAAACGATGTAATCATTAAGCTCGAGACAAACCTACCGATTCAGCCCGGTGACGCGGCAATCGCCAAACAGCTGCTCGCCAACCTCGGCATGGTGCGGCTAGTCGAGGTCAATAAATACCGTCGCTCGTTTCAGTCCTCTGATTTTCCACAGGCAACAGTAGCCATTGATGAAATCAAAGACGCCGGGACGTTCGTAGAAGTTGAGGTTTTGTCAGATGATGAAAATAGCGCATTGGCGATGATTAGTGACATTGAAACCAAACTCGGCCTCGAGTCGGCAGAAGTTGTCACGCGGCCTTATCGGGATATTTGTATGGGATTGTAGCGTCACCTGCCTAGCCAGTCGACAAGAAAATGGCGGCGGATGTTGATTGTTTTTTATTTTAGCATGAGCGAGAAATTACCATAGGTTTGCTGTAATTTTGGTAAGACCGCTTGACTTCAGTCTCTATTATTGATATATATATATATCAGCTTTTGCAATCGCAGAGGCTGGCGTTTCGCTCAGACACTGGGCTCGAGACGTCCCACCGCAGAGAATCACGATTCTCTGCCCGACTCCAGAAGGAGCTATCATGGGAAAAAACAACAACGGTCTCTTCGACGGCTTGCCAGCAAAGGTTACTCATACTGACGGCATGATCAGCGTACTCTACGGAGGCGCGTTCACCCCAGACGGACCTGGTCACGGACATCTCAAGAAAGGAGAGCACTTCGGCGATGACATTCTCTACTGGAGGCTCCCGGCCTGTGAAGGCGGGCGAGTTATCGTAGATAGAGAAAAGTTTCGGGGCATCAACAGACCCTAACCATACGACCTGGACATGTCGCAAAACTGTCCACTTTTCTTGATATAATTAAAATTTACTGCATGAATAATTATTCGGCAAAGAATTATTATCGTCATTGTTTGGCAATAGTCAGTCATAAAGAATAGTCTCCTGTTCTGCCACTTAGAATCAAAACTGCTCCAAAAAATCCAACTTACCACTCTCAAAATGCCGCACATCCTCAATGCCGTATTTCATCATCACCAGTCGATCAATGCCGCAGCCAAAGGCAAAGCCAGTGTACTTATTCGGATCGATGTCAGCAGCTTTCAGCACATTCGGGTGAATCATACCGCAGCCCAGTAGTTCAATCCAGCCCTCGCCTGAGCAAACCTTACAGTCCGGATTTTTACCTTCGCAGAATGGGCAGCTCAGCGCAAATTCAAAGCTCGGCTCGGTGAACGGGAAGTAAAATGGATTGACGCGCACGTCAAGTTTCTTGCCGTAATATTCCTGCAAAAACTCTTGCAGAGTGGCGATCAGATTGCCAACGTTAACTCCCTTGGCGACGTACACGCCTTCGACTTGATAGAAAGTGTGCTCGTGCCGCGCGTCCAAATCTTCGTTGCGAAACACTCGGTCAGGTACGATGGCGGCAATCGCCTCGCCCTTTTCCAAATTGCCATGATATTTTTTCAGTACGCGATTTTGCATGGTCGAGGTGTGCGCCGGAGCAATCAAACGGTTGCCATTAACATCAGTCTCCTCGGTCATGAAGGTGCCATAATCATCGCGCGCCGGGTGGCCTTTCGGGAAATTCAAGCTCTCGAACATATGGAATTGATCGTCGATTTCACGCGACTCTTCCGTCACAAAGCCCATGCGGTTGAAAATGTCAGAAATACGCTCAATCTCGGCACTCAGCGGGTGGATCGTACCCTGCTCGCTCGGCAGCAAATCAGGCTGCGGCGCATTGATGTCCATCGGCGCCGTCACGTCGATTGGCGGCAAGTCGACTTTATCGAGCTCCTGGCGGCGAACTTCTATGACTACTTCCAGCGATTTTTTCAGCTCGTTGACGCGCTTGCCGAAAGCGCCGCGCTCATCGCTTGGCAAAGTCTTGATGTGGTCGTATAGCGCTTTGATTTCTGGAGCGCGCAATACTTCTTGCGGGTGGTTAGACTGAGCCGCCCGCGCTGATAAAACTTGTAAAACTTTCTCGAAATCCATCGCTAACCTACTTATTCACCTGATATACGAATAACACAAATACGCCAACTGCCATCAGTACAATAAACACCCAAGCTGGCGCTAGAGTTGTCGTAGCCTTGGTGCCTTTCAAATATTCTGAGTTTTCGATTAGCGCGCCGCTAACACCCGGAACTGGCTCGCCTTCTTGCTTTGCCTTCTGCGCTGCTTTTTCCCGCAGATCAGCAGCAATGCGCTGTTGCAGTTCGCTGCGGCTTTCTGTCTGTTCAAAATAACGTCCCATATCATCATTATAACAGATGTATACAACCCAAAATATTTTTGTGTTATACTATGTCTATATTTCAGTAAAGGAGGGAATATTCATGGCTACTAAAAAAGCCGCTTCTAC
>JABCOE020000023.1 GCA_013333795.2 Candidatus Saccharimonadota bacterium
CGAGCGTGTTCCACTCGCCGCAATTTTCGCACTTGCCAGTCCATTTCGGATAGCCGGCGCCGCAATTTTGGCAGACGAAATTACTGCGCGCTTTGGCCACTATTTACTCCGGCCGGCGCGGCTACGCCGTTGATGCTTTGATTGAGCTGATCGGCTTTAACGGCTAAGCTTTTGAGAGTTGCCACATCGTCATTGTAAGCTTTAATCCGCGAATTGAGCGAACTCTGCCGAGCATTGATAGCGCTAATTCGCTGCTGCAGCGCCGAACGCGCCACCGCGAAATCAGCTTGCGAACTAAACTCGCCACTCCTGGCCCGTTCATTAAAACTATTAATATCAGCGTTAATTTGCGATAAATCGGACTGATAAGCTTCGACGTCTTGTTTGATTTGCTTGGCGGCTGATTGCAGTTTGGATTGCAACGCTTCAGCACGGACATTGACTCGGGTAAATACTGCCGTGTAAGCTTGGTTTTTGGCGACAATTGACGCTCGGTTAGTAAAATAACGCGCATAATATTGTTCAAGGTCAGAGTCGAGCTCGCCAATCGTGGTACCGATAATCGAATGTAGCTCATCTAGCTCGGCGCCTGGCGCGGCCTCACGGTAGTATTCCATAGCTTTGGCAATTTCCGGATCATTTTTGACTTTTTGATAAGCCTTTTTGATCATAGCGTCGACTTTAGGCCGCTCGAAGATATTCAGCCGTGCATACTGGGCGTGCAGCAATTCGTGCGCTGCTGTTACTTCTTTGGCGCCAGCTAATTCGGCATTTTCGACGTCAAAAAGATAAATCCTATCACCATAGTAGCAGCCCAAGATGGCTGCGGTGCGTTCGGTACTTTTACAATGAGCATTGAACTGATCGCTAGTTTCAATAGCTGGCTGAGTTGCTCGGAAGGTGCGCTGTGCTGTCGGCGTCAACTTAATTGAGCCTTCAACCGCGGCAACAGCTGCAGGCGGCGTGAAAGCCGACGCTCGATAAGTATCAAAGGCTGTCTGTCCGTAGAAAAAACCGCCAACAGCAATACTTATCACTGCCATCAAAGCGATGATTTTCGAGACTATATTACGTCTGGCTGTCGGTTTCGCTGCGCCGTTCAATCGCTATCGCTCCTTTCTTGATTCCTACTTCTAGGATATCACCTTTAGCATAGGCGCCGTCAAGTACTTGTTCGGCGATAGCGTGCTCAACCTCGTCCACGATGACGCGGCGCAGCGGGCGGGCGCCGTATTTGATACTGTAACCCTTGTCAATAAGGAATTTTTTGGCACTAGGTTTAATCGTAAGGGCTAAGCCTTTGCGCACCAAACGCTGGCGCAGCTCGCCGATCAGCAGGTCGAAGATCTTGCCGCCCTCGGCGCGAGTCAACGCTCGGAAAGTGATAATCCCGTCAAAGCGATTAATCAGCTCGGGACGCATAAACTTATCGAGAGCATCGCGAGCAAATTTAGCATTGCGGCGATGCAAATCGTCAATTTCGCTGCTTTTATCGCGGTTAGAGTGAAAGCCAAGCTCCGACTCTTTGGTCATCTTGTCGGCGCCGAGATTGCTAGTCAAGATGATAATCGTATTACGAAAGCTAACTTCGCGCCCCTTAGCATCAGTCATTGTCCCATCTTCCAGTAGCTGCAGCAGCAGGTTGAATACGTCTGGATGCGCCTTTTCAATTTCGTCAAAAAGCACCACGCTGTACGGCTGGCGGCGAACTTTGTCAGTCAATTTACCGCCGTCCTCGTAACCGACATAACCAGCTGGCGCCCCGAGCAGGCGCGACGTATTATGCTTCTCGCCGAATTCGCTCATGTCGATTTTGATAAGCGCTTCTTCGCTACCGAAGACTTCTCGCGCCAGCACCTTAGCTAATTGCGTTTTGCCGACACCAGTAGGTCCCATGAAGACGAAACTGCCAATCGGTCGCTGGCTGCTAGCCACACCGCTGCGGCTGCGGCGGATTGCCCGCGCTACCTTACCGATAGCCTCGCGCTGGCCAATGACGTACTTACCGAGATGCTTTTCGAGCTGGTGCAGCAACTTCGCTTCGCTAGTCTGGACTTTTTCGACCGGAATGTTGGTCATCACAGCGATAGCATGCGCCACATCGTCATCGGTTAGTTGGATAGCGCGACGGCCTTTTTGGGCAGCAACTTCTGTCTCGAGTTTTTTACTAATCTGGCTAATGCGCTGTTTGTACATAGCAGCTCGCTGGTAATCTTCGTGCAAAACAGCATCCTCCATGCGCTCATTGAGGTGCTTGAGCTCTTTGAGATATTCACGCTCGCGGCTCGGGCGGTGGCCTCGCTTGACGCGAACTCGAGCAGCTGCCTCGTCGAGCACGTCAATTGCTTTATCAGGCATGAAACGGTCGCTGACGTAGCGGTCGCTCATATATACTGCCGACTCAATCACTTCGTCGGTAATTTTGACGCCATGATGCTTTTCATAATAATTTTTAAGACCTTTCAAAATAGCGATTGTCTGCGCCATAGTTGGCTCTTTGACGACGATCGTCTGGAAACGCCGTTCTAGCGCCGTGTCTTTCTCGATATGCTTGCGATATTCATCGAGAGTTGTCGCGCCAATCATGTGCAGCCCGCCGCGTGCCAACGCCGGCTTGAGGATGTTCGCCGCATCCATCGAGCCTTCCGAGGCGCCAGCTCCAACCAGCAGGTGCAATTCATCAATAAAAAGAATAATATTACCCTGTTTTTTGACTTCAGCAATTACCTTTTTCAACCGATCCTCGAATTCGCCGCGATATTTAGTACCGGCAATCATCGCCGCCATATCTAACATAACCACGCGGCGATCTAATAGATGACCCGGTACGTCCTCGCGGACGATCCGCTGCGCCAGCCCCTCAACGATGGCGGGTTTGCCAACGCCCGGCTCGCCGATCAGCACTGGATTGTTCTTGGTGCGGCGGCTAAGGATAGTAATCATTCGCTCTAGCTCTTTGTCGCGGCCAATCATCGGGTCAAGTTCGCCGTTGGCTGCCCGCGCCGTCAAATCCACGCCAAAGGCGCTAAGCGCCCCGCCGCGCGTATTGCCGCGACGCCGCGGCTCGGTAGCAATATCACCATGTTCGCCGCGATTCTCTTCAAACGACTTCTCGAGTTCGCTGATTATCATATCGACGTTGATACCCATTTCGCGCAGCAGCGCTGTCGCTCGAGCATTACCTTGTCGCAGAACACTGTACAGAATGTGCTCTGTACCGAGATAATCATGGCCGTACTCGCGCGCTGCTTCCCATGCCATGCGCAATGTTAACAAGGCCGTCTCGCTAAGGCCCACCATACCGGTACTGGTGACTACTCGCGACGGTTTGATATCCAGAATCATTTCAGCTTGCTGCAAGGTCACGCCGGCGTCAGTCAATACTTGCGCCGCCGAGCTCGACCCTTGCGCCAAGACGCCGAGCAGCAAGTGCTCTGTTCCAATGTAATTACTGCCGTTACCACGAGCAATCGCGTCAGCATGCTGGACGCTAGCGCGCGCGTTGTCGGTCAATCGCGAAATAAAATCTGCAAAGTCTTCTGGCATCATGAGTTCTCCGTTCTGAGCGTATTGCCCATTACAGCCAATTATACATAACAAATTAGCACTCGTCAAGGCAGAGTGCTAATTTGCAAAAGGCGGCTGCGGGTTTTAATCTTGATTTTCGATAGCGCTAAACAGGTCTTCCTCGACGTTCTTGCGCGGTTTTTTCTCGGCTGATTTCGGCGCTGTGGTCTCGATGTTCAATTCGTAGCCAGTCAGGCAGCTCGCCAAACGCACATTTTGCCCGCCGCGGCCGATAGCGATTGATTGCTGGTCTTCAGTAACGTAAACATTGGCGGTTTTTTTGTCCTTATCAATCTCGACTTTAACAATCTCAGCCGGGCTAAGAGCATTACGGATATACGTATCCATATTATCATCATAAGTAACGATATCGATTTTCTCTTGCTCGCCGATTTCGCTCATCACCGCGTTAACGCGCGCACCGTGACCGCCAACGAACGTTCCGACCGGGTCAACACCTGGCACCGTGCTAGCAACCGCAAGTTTGGTGCGGCGACCAGCTTCGCGAGCGATACCTTTGATCTCGACGGCGCCAGTTTCCATCTCGGGTACTTCTTGACGGAAGAGATATTCGATAAAGTCCTCGCTGCCGCGGCTGAGGATCAGCTGCGGGCCGCGGCCTTCGCGTTCGATGTCTTTGATTAATACTTTGATCCGCGAGCCAATTTTGTAAAACTCGCCTTGAATCTGCTCACTCTGCGGGATTATACCAGTGGCCTTGCCTAACTCAACACGCACCACGCGCGGCTCGACACGCTGCACCATACCGGTAACGACCGTGCCGATTTTGTCTTCGAACTCTGCTAGAACGACTTCGCGCTCGGCTTCGCGCAGGCGCTGCATGACGACCTGCTTGGCGGTCTGGGCGGCCACCCGGCCAAAGGACTTAACTTCATGAGCTTCCTCGATAGTATCCCCTAACTGAGCCTCCGGCTTCTCTGCCCGAGCATCCGCCAAGCTGATTTCGGTGGCCGGATTGACAACATCCTCGACGACTTCGCGCTGGACAAACACCTTGGCGGTGCCGTCATTGATATTAAGTTCAGCGCGCACATTTTGCTCGCGCTCGCCGTTATCGCGGCGCCAGGCAGCAGCAATCGCCTGCTCGATTACGTTTAGTACAGTTTCTTCGGGCAACGCCTTTTCATCAGCAATCGCCCGCACGGCTAGCGTCAACTGCTTGATATTCAAATCTTCCATATAATTCCTTTCTTTTAGTTCCAATACGAAAACAACCGACCTGCCGGCCGGATGAGTACGTATTTAATGTAACACGCGAGGGCTGGCGGCGTCAAGACCAGCAGTGCGATACAAAAATATTTCACAAAGAGTTGAGTTGGGGGCGGGACGGCGAAATAAATCGCGCATCCCGCCCCCGCACCTCATGCGTCGTCTGGGCTCTCTGGGGGATAACCCTCACGGGGTCCCCGGGCCTGCTCGGTTAGGCTCAGCTGCGCCATCTTGACGAGGGCAGAGATCCTATCTGTCTGCGCCCTACGAATCCACAGCCTGGAGATCCAGGCCAGGACCCTTGGCCGCTTCCTGTCTACAGCGACTATAGTCGCAAGGATAAAGCAGATCAACGCCATCCAGGCGTCGGCTTTATACACCAATTCATCAAAGCCATCCAGCGGAAACTCCGCTGGCAAGTTGACCATAGCAGAAAGAGCCACCGTAGTCGTATAAAGATAGTCAAACGAGAAAAGTGTCCCGAGAGCGACAAACATTCTCATGACCTTGAGCTGATAAGCAGCAACAACCGCGATGACGCTGAAAATCGCACTACAGAGCACGAAAATCACGTTGCAAAGAATAGGGTTGTACATGCCAGTCCTCTCTAGCATATTGAGGTGCAGCCTATCCAGACCGCTACCTCGGATACATGCAGTCTCTCCGCACGCATCAGGCAGCCTTTATCTGAAAGGCTAATTATAATTATACTATACTTACTGAGGACCGTCAATGTTTTCAACATATTTCATTTTTTTGGCAAAAAATTACACTTTGCCGCCAGGAGGTAAATGATATACTAGACCTTATGAATCACCCCCTTGCCTTCAGTATTACCCATCGCCTCCCCGGCACCTTAGCGCGTACTGGTACGATTCAAACGCCGCATGGCACGATTCAAACGCCAGCTTTCATCGTTGGCGGTACTAAAGCAACCGTCAAGGCACTGACTGTCGAACAAGTCAAAGCCTGCGGCGGGCAATCGATTTTGGCCAATACTTATCATTTGATGCAGCGGCCAGGCGCCGAAATCATTCATAAAGCTGGCGGCCTAGGCAAATTTATGGATTACGATGGGCCGACTTTCACTGACAGCGGCGGCTTTCAGATTTTCAGTCTGGGAATTGCTTACAAAAAAGGCATTGACGCCGTCGCTCACACCCAAAAAGGCAACGCTGCGCAAGCGGTCAAGTCTGCTAATCAGCTAGCCAAAGTTACCGACCAAGGCGCGCAATTTCGGTCGCATCTGGATGGCAGATATATAATGATGACGCCAGAATCGTCAATGGAACTACAGCACGCCATCGGCGCTGACATTCATATGGCTTTTGATGAGCTGACTGCACCGCTAGCAGCCCGCGGCACGATTGTAAAGGCAATGCAGCGAACGCATGCTTGGGCGGAGCGCTGCTTGGTTCGCCACGATGAGCTAAACGCCGAACATCTAGCACGCGGCGAAAACCTGCAAGCACTCTACGGTGTCGTCCAGGGCGCCCGCGACGAAACGCTCCGCCGCCAGTCGGCTAATTTCCTGGGCCAGCGCGACTTCGATGGCTACGGCATCGGCGGCGTTTTCCAGCCTGGCGAGATCGCCGATATCGTCCGCTGGGTCTGCGAAACTCTGCCCGAAGATAAACCGCGCCACCTGCTAGGCTTAGGCTCACAACCGGCCGATTTGTTTCTCGGCGTCGAATACGGCATTGATACTTTCGACTGCGTCGCGCCGACCCGCCAGGCCCGCAACGGCGCTCTGTATACCTTTGATGGCCGCATCAACATCAGCAATGCTCGCTTTCGCGAGGACTTCGCGCCGATCGACGCTGAGTGCGACTGTTATACTTGCCAGCATCATACGCGCGCTTACATCAATCATCTGTTTCGCGCCGACGAGATTCTCGGCGCCACGCTCGCCAGCATTCACAATGAACGCTTCGTAG
>JABCOE020000024.1 GCA_013333795.2 Candidatus Saccharimonadota bacterium
AAACTACAAAAAATACCGCCGCGGCTGCGTAATTATTACAAACTTTTTCCGACGCTAGCGGTTAAAGCAATGCGCCAGCTCGATCTTAGCGAATTTGACATTATTTTGACTAGTTCATATTTGCATGGCCATCAGGTCACTAAAGCACGCCCCGGCCAAGTTATTATCAATTATTGCCATACTCCGCCGCGCTACTACTGGAGCCACTACGACGAATACCGCCGCGCTCCTGGCTACGGCAAACTTAATCCGTTTATTCGCCTGCTGATGCCGCTGCTAGTACCGCATCAGCGCCAGCTTGACCTGGAGGCGGCGAAGCAAGTCGATGTTTTCATCGCCAACTCTACCGAAACGCAAAAACGCATCAAAAAATATTACAGCCGCAGCAGTACCGTAATTCATCCGCCAGTCGAAACTAGCCGCTTTACGCCTGCTCGCAAACGAGGCGACCACTACGTAACTATCGGCCGCCAGTTGCCATATAAGCGCTACGATCTAGCCGTCAAAGCCGCTACCAAACTCAACAAAAAACTGATCGTTTTTGGCAACGGGCCAGCTCACGACCAGCTAGTCAAGCTTGCCGGCCCAACCGTCGAATTTCGCACCGATCGCTTCGGCGATGCTAGCGATGCCGAATACGAGAAAGCTATCACAACTGCGCGCGGCTTTATTTATCCTGCCGAGGAGGATTTCGGTATTGTCAGCGTCGAAGCATTGGCAGCCGGCGCACCCGTTATCGGCCTGGCACGCGGCGGCACCACTGATATAGTCACGTCGCCTGATATCGGCACGCTATTTCAACATCAAACCGTCGACGACATTGCAAAAGCCATCAAAATCGCCGAACAAACCCGCTTTTATCCGAGCAAACTCGCCCGCACCGCTAAACGCTTCGACAAAGGACTTTTCTTGACTAAGATTAAAAAGGTTGTTCGCGATAGCATTTCTTAATTAACTATTTGTTTTCGAGTATAATAAAACTATGAAAACAACTTTAGTCACTGGCGGCGCAGGTTATATTGGCAGCCACACGCTGATCGAGCTTATCAATAACAATTTTGAAGTGGTGGTAATCGATAACTTAGCCAATTCTAGTCGCGAGAGTTTGCGACGTGTCGAACAGCTCACTGGGCACGAAATCCCTTTTATTGAAGCGGGCGTCCGCGACCAATCAGTACTTGATGATATTTTTACAACATACAGTATAGATTCAGTGATTCATTTTGCGGGACTAAAGGCTGTCGGTGAATCAGTCGCCAAACCGCTAGAATATTACGACAATAACCTCGTCTCGACTCTAGCGCTGCTTGAAGCGATGCGAGAACATAACGTTAAGCAATTGGTCTTTTCAAGTTCAGCAACTGTTTACGGCAGTCCTAGCGAGCTGCCGCTGCGCGAAACTTCGACAGTCGGCGTAGGTTTAACCAATCCTTATGGCAAGACTAAATACATGATCGAGCAAATCATACAGGACTACTGCGCGGCCGATCCAGCGTTTGAAGCAACAATCTTGCGCTATTTCAACCCAATTGGCGCTCATCAATCAGGCCAAATTGGCGAAGATCCAAACGGTATTCCAAACAATTTATTGCCTTATGTCGCTCAAGTTGCCGTCGGCAAACTGCAAAGCGTCGGTGTTTTCGGAGACAATTACGACACGCCAGACGGCACGGGTGTACGCGATTATATTCACGTCGTTGATCTAGCGCGCGGCCACGTCGCTGCTCTGCAGCATATGAAAGCCGGAGCTAATGTCTATAATCTCGGCACCGGAAGCGGCACATCGGTGCTAGAAATCATCAAAGCATTTAGCAAAGCTTGCGGGCGCGACTTGCCATATGAAATCAAACCGCGGCGAGCTGGTGATATCGCCGCTTGCTACGCTGACTGCAGCAAAGCTGAGCGCGAACTAGGCTGGCGAGCCGAATTAAGTATTGAACAGGCTTGCGCTGATAGCTGGCGCTGGCAATCGCAGAATCCAAACGGTTTTTCTGAATAGTGGCTGTGGCGCTTTATTTAACGACAAGCCAATAACAAATTGTTTCTTCTAATTCGCGTTTGTCTATTCTTTGCCTGTCGCTTGGTTGATTCGCGTCGACGAATCTGGCTTACCTTTACCAGCATCAAACCGCATCTGTATGTTGTACTTTTTACAAACATCTGCTTCGGGAATAGCTTTTTCGGTATCACGATCACCGCCGTTAGCAAAGATCAGTTCATCACCCGGATACTGGCCGGCAACCATTTCCAGCGACTTAATTTGCGTTGGATCTTCGTCGATTGATAGAATAACCTGATCGACACCCTTTAGCGCCCGCATTAACCGCAGCCGATTACTTTCATCCAGGATAATCTTGCCTTTTTTGAGCAGCTGCTGCTTATCATTATTAACAATTACTATAAGTTTATCGCCCATAGCCGCTGCCGCCTCAATCATATCCAGGTGTCCGCCGTGCAGCGGATTGAAATAGCCGCTAACAATTACTATTTTCATAATCCTCCTCTGTCGATTACTTATTATACCTGATATACTATACTTATGACAAAGATGCTAGTCACGGGAGGCGCGGGATTCATTGGCTCGAATTTTGTGCATTATACCGTCAAACACAAGCCAGAATACGACATTACTGTTATCGACAAGCTCACCTATGCGGGGAATCGCGCTAATTTACAGCCAGTAGCTGACCAGATCAATTTCGTGGAAGGCGATATTTGCGATGCTGAATTGATGGACAAATTGGTCGCTGAAAATGATATTGTAGTGCATTTCGCCGCCGAAAGCCACAACGACAATTCTCTGCGCAATCCATGGCCATTCGTCGAAACCAACGTCATCGGCACCTACACCATTTTGGAGGCTGTCCGCAAGCACGGCAAGCGCCTCCATCACATCTCGACCGACGAAGTATTTGGTGACTTAGAGCTCGACGATCCAAACCGCTTCACCGAAGCCACGCCATACAATCCATCCAGCCCCTACTCCAGCACCAAAGCCTCCAGCGACATGTTGGTGCGCGCCTGGATTCGCAGCTTCGGCATCAAAGCGACGATTTCCAATTGCTCAAACAACTACGGCCCCTACCAGCACATCGAAAAGATTATCCCGCGCCAAATCACTAACATTTTAAGCAATATCAAGCCCAAATTGTACGGCACTGGCGAGCAGGTTCGCGACTGGATTCACGTTGATGACCACAACTCGGCAGTTCACCTCATCTTGGAAAAAGGCAAATTGGGTGAAACTTACATCATCGGCGCCGACAACGATCACGTCAATAACAAGATGGTGATTGAGCTAATTTGCGAGCTGATGGGTAAAGGCAGAGATTGGTATGCGCATGTCAATGACCGCCCTGGCCACGACATGCGCTACGCCATGGATTCCAGTAAACTACGCCGCGAACTCGGTTGGCGGCCTGAATACACCGACAATCAAACGGGTATGCGCGACGGCCTAATGCAAACTATCGAATGGTACCGCGAGCACGAAGATTGGTGGAAAGCCCAAAAAGAAGCCGTCGAGGCGGCGTATACAAAGCAGGGGCAATAATCGTGGACGAAGCGCCATCAAAAACTAAAGTCAGCAGTAAAATCGTCTACCAAAATCCTTGGATCACCGTTCGCGAAGATCAGACTGTTAGCCAAGACGGAAGCACTGGAATCTATGGTTACATGGAGTCGCGAGATTCGTGCATGGTTATAGTGATAGACGACCAAGAGAGCTTGTACTTGGTGCGCGGTTTTCGCTATCCCTCACAAAGCTTTGGTTGGGAGCTGCCCGGCGGCGGGGGCGATAATGAAGATCTGCTAGAAGCCTCAAAGCGCGAACTTGAGGAAGAGACCGGTATCATCGCTCAGTCCTGGCAGAAACTGGGTGAAGCGTATGTTTGCAATGGCCTATTGACAGAGAAAATGGCCGTTTGTCTAGCCCGAGAACTAAGCTTCACTGGCCAACGTGAACAAAGCGATGAAATGTTTAGTGATATGCGGTTTTTCACGCTTGATGAGATCGATGATTTGATTCGAGATGGCGAAATTAATGATTGTCAGACACTGGCTGGCTTACAATATTATTATCTATGGCAAAAGGAGAACGCATGAATTTTGACCCGTCAAATTACAATGAACTAACCGTCACCGAATCTCCCATCCCCGGGCTGTTTGTCGTCAAATTACCGGTCCACGGCGACAACCGCGGCTGGTTCAAAGAAAACTATCAAAAGGAAAAGATGGAAGCACTGGGACTACCGTCATTTAACATTGTGCAGAATAACATCAGCTTTAACGATAAAGCTGGCGCCACCCGCGGTTTGCACGCCGAGCCGTGGAACAAATTTATCTCCACCGCCAACGGCCGCGTCTTCGGCGCGTGGTGCGATTTGCGCAAGGGCGACAGCTTCGGCACTGTTTTCACCCACGAAATTAACCCTGGTACGGCAATTTTCGTACCAAAAGGCGTCGCTAATGGCTATCAAGCGCTTGACGACAATATTGCCTATACTTACTTGGTTGACGCGCACTGGTCGCCAGCCGCCAAGTATACGTTTGTCAATTTGTTTGACCCGGCACTCGGCATTAACTGGCCGATCAGCCAAGACCAAGCGATTATTTCTGAAAAGGACGCCGCTCACCCGCTGCTGGCTAATGTAATTCCTGTGGAGTTCTAATGGATGACAAGAAAATAGTTATCACTGGCGCTAACGGGCAAGTCGGCCAAGCTCTACAAAAAATTTACCCTCAGGCACTAGCTCTGGATCGCGAACAACTCGATATCACCGACCAAAAGGCAATCAACGAGTTTAACTGGGATAATACCAAAGTGATTATTAACGCTGCAGCCTGGACCGACGTTGATGGTGCGGAAAATCCCAGCAATTATGGCCTAGTCAAAGCAGTTAACGTTGACGCAACCTGCTACTTGGCAACAGCCGCTAGCCAGCACGACTTAATTTTTGTAACGTTCTCATCTGACTACGTTTTCGACGGTTTCCAACCAATCCACAACGAATACGAACCTTTTTCTCCACTTAACGTTTATGGCAAAACTAAAGCTGATGGTGATCGAGTCGCCACCACAACAACCAAGCACTACATTATTCGCACCTCGTGGGTAATCGGCGACGGCAGAAACTTTGTCAGCATCATGCAGGATCTAGCAGTACGAGGCATCAGACCCTCAGTCGTCAACGACCAGATTGGCCGCCTAACTTTTACCGATACTTTGGCGCGGGGTATTAAACACTTACTAGAAACGAACGCACCGTACGGCACATATAATCTAACTAATGAAGGCCAACCGACCAGCTGGGCGGAAATTGCCAAAATTGTCTTTGAAAAATCAGGTAAATCACCTTCAGACATACAGCCAGTCTCTACCGCTGAATATTTCGCCAGTAAGCCAGGCGCTGCCAAGCGACCATTGCAAAGCACTCTAGATCTAACAAAAATTGAAAAAACTGGATTCATACCAGAGGATTGGCGCGATAAATTAAACAGACTGCTTGGTTAGATTATCTACTTTGCTTGTTGAATGCTAGTATTGATCTCTTCATTACTTATACTATCTTTACCCCAGTAAGCCTTGTCTGCTAGTTCACCGACTTTAGCTGGATTCCTAGTACCCATCTGATTCGGTAACCAATTTCTAGTGAGCTTAAGCGACCGCTCTTCACGTTCCATTGATTTTTGTAGGGTTTCCTCATCCAAATCCGTCCTACTCTCAACAAATACCAGCTTAAAGTTGTCTGGCATCAGATAATCAGCCAACCACATCACCCGCGGCATATGTGCAATATCAGCTACAAACACTGCTGTCATTTCAGTGTCTGCCAACAGTTCCATTTTCTGCTCCGTACTCATGGCACCAACTTCATCAGCGTTATAGCCATCTTTGATCAATTTATTAGATAAAATCATCGGAATACTGTTCGTAAAGTTAGTGACCGTATCAACCGAGTCGGGTTCCTCATCTGTGAACTCATCCAGTTTTCCAACTACTTCATTAATTTCTTTTTCACTCTTACCTTCACTTCGTAACTTT
>JABCOE020000025.1 GCA_013333795.2 Candidatus Saccharimonadota bacterium
CAACCAGATCGTAGGCGGCTTCGCTTTCGTAACTAATCTCTAGCTTCTCCAAAACATCCGATAACCCCATATAGCCGAGCCCAAGCGCCCGATTCTGCTCATTACTATGCATAGCTTCGGCAACTGGCGTGTTCGTAATGTCAATCAAGTTATCTAACTGGCGCGTGGCGGAGCGTACTGATACCGCTAAACGATCCCAATCCCAAGTCTTATCAGCATTGAGAAAAGCCGACAAATTCATACTAACCAGATTACAGGTCGCAATATTATTTTCGTCCTCGGGCAAAGTTATTTCGGTGCACAAATTACTGAGATGGATTGTCCCGGTATTATTATTGAGTGCCCGCAGGTTGATAGCGTCTTTCCAAGTTAGCCACGGGTGGCCAGTCGCTTGCAAACTGCCAAGAATTTGGCGGAATTGCTGGCGGGCCGGCACGACTTCGAAGCGGTTAATTTTACCGGCTTCTGCTAGCTTGATATATTCCTGGTAGCGGCGACTGAACGCTTCACCGTATAGTTCATTTAAGTCGCTAACTTCAGCTGGAGCAAACAGATACCAATCCTGCCCGTCTTGCACGCGCTTCATAAACTCATCCGAAATAAACACCGCTGTATCTAGAAATCGCGTCCGCAAGTACGGATCGCCTGAATTCTGGCGCAAATCAAGGAATTGCGGAAAATTAAGATGCCAGTTCTCCATATACGCCGCTGCTGCACCCGCTTTCTTACCCTTACGCGATACTGCAAACAGCGCCGTATCAATCATTTTCATGAACGGAATCGGACCAGTTGACTCGGTATTGGTGGTTTTGACAGGACTGCCGGCGGCGCGCAGCTTATTCATACTAATACCGATACCGCCAGTACCTTTAGCGATGAACATAGTGTCGCGAATGCTTTTGGCTATCGAAGCCATATCATCTTGAACCTCCATGACAAAACAGTTGCTCAGCTGCGGAAAGGAACCGCCAGCGTTAACCCGCGTGCTGCCGCCCGGACTGTATTCCAGATTAGCCATGTGGCGGTAAAAATCAATTGCTGCCTCGGTCGGATTGGCTTCGTTAAAACTCAAACCCATAGCAATACGCATGTTAGTGAATTGCGGCACCTCGATTGGATCGCCGCTTTGGCGCCGCAGCGCGTAACGATTGCGGTTGGTCACTACGCCGAGATACTTGCTAAGTGAATCCTTGCTCGGATCAAGCGCCGCCGCCAGCTTTTTGAGGTTAAATAGCTGCGAATCAGCCATTCGCTTATCTAGTAGACCCTCTTTAGCGGCTTGGCGAATATAGATAGGGAACTTTTGCGCGTGTAGCTTTTTAAGCTCGATTTCGTTAGTATAATCGCCGAGCACTTGCTGGTAGATAGTTCGCAGCAGCAATCGCGCCGCAATCGTATCAAAGTCCGGGTCGTCTTTGACATTTTGAACTGCCGTCTGGATAAGCGCTTCATCAAGTTGCTCAGTAGTAATGCCGTCAAACAGCGTCAACTGCAATTCGGCCGCTATTTGCGCTACCTTCGCAATTTGGTCTGGCAAGCCTTCGCTAACTGCCAGCAGAGTTAAATTAATTTTGTTCGCATCAAATGGCCGTTTGCTACCATCGCGTTTCACAACTGTAATATCTGCCATCGTTTCCTTTCTTATTTCTAGCTGCTATTTTTGAGCGCAAAAAACTAATCAGGCTGCTTGAGCCTGTCTCGCGCAATTTATTTGCATATTTGTCTATTTTACTAAACACTATACATATAGCGTCTGTATACCAAGCATAAACGCTAAATATGGATTTTTCAAGCATTTTTGCTAGTAATTTTCACAACTGGCTTGGCCCATGCTATCATGGAAAATATGGAACCTATTATTTCTATTGCTCATTTCAAGATGCAATTCGGCAAAACCGAAGTCATCAAGGATCTAAGCTTCGAAGTCAAGCGCGGCGAAACATTCGGCTTTCTCGGCAGCAACGGCTCAGGCAAAACTACCACTATTCGCGCCTTACTCGGCATTTACCAGCCAACTGCTGGCGAACTGCTGATTGACGGCAAACCTTACTCGGTATCAAGCGGCATCAAGCTCGGCTATTTGCCAGAAGAACGCGGCCTTTACAAAAAAGAGCCTGTTATCGACATCATGACTTATTTCGGCCAGCTCAAAGGCATGAGCCGCCTCGACGCTCGGCAAAAATCGCTTGATTTTTTGAAGCGCGTTGATTTGCTCGACAAAGCCAAAACTCGCCTCGATAAGCTCTCGGGCGGCCAGCAGCAAAAAGTCCAGCTCGGCATCACAGTCATCGACAACCCAGAGCTGCTAATTCTCGACGAGCCAACCAAAGGCTTTGACCCGGTTAATCGCCGGCTACTGATGGAAATCATTGAAGAGCACCAGGCTAAAGGCGCTACCGTCGTCATGATTACTCACCAGATGGAAGAAGTTGAGCGCCTATGCGACCGGATACTGCTGCTCAAAGACGGGGCAGCGCATGCTTACGGTACAGTTGCTAATGTTCGTAAGCAATTTGGCGGCAAGTCGCTCGATGATATTTTTGTTCAAGTCTACAGCCGCAACAACGAGGAGAAGCAAAATGCATAATTTATCAACTGTCATTCGTTTCGAGGTCGTTCGTGCCCTCAAGAAAAAATCATTCTGGATTCTAGCAATTAGCTTTCCACTGATGTTTGCGGCAATTTTTGGGATGGTCTTTTTGTCCAATCAAGCCACCAACGACGCTGCCGAAAAGCTCAAAAACCAGTCGTTCAGCATTGCTATTACCGACGAATCAAAGATGGTCAAACCGCAGCTACTTGCCGCCTCGAAAGCCACCGAAATTAATTCCAGCGACAAGCAAACCGCTATTGCCCGCGTCAAAAACGGCCAGCTTGATGCGTACATCTACTACCCAAAGAATCTCGACCAGCAATCAATTGAAGTTTACGGTAAAGATGTCGGTATTTTTGACAACGGCCGCTACGGCAGCCTGGCTAGCAGTCTATTAGCCACCTCTGTTCGATCAGACGTTAATCCGGCTATTCAAAAAATTATCCACGGCAAAATCAACTCAACCAGCACTATTTACCGCGACGGCAAAATCCACGACAGCGTCCAAGAGATGATCTTGCCGGGTATCTTTTTGATCCTCTTTTATTTCCTAATCACTTTCTTCGGCAATCAAATGCTGACCAGCACCACCGAAGAAAAAGAAAATCGCGTTATCGAAATGATTCTCACTACTATCGAAGCGCGAACTTTAATCGTCGGCAAAATTATCTCGCTAATAATTCTGGCAATAGTTCAAGGTTTGCTGGTGGTCTTGCCGGTGCTTATTGGCTACTTGTTTTTCCACGACCAGCTCAAGCTACCATCAGTTGACCTCAGCAGCTTGCCAATCGACCCGCTGCGTATCGGCATCGGCTTTCTAGCCTTTGCTAGCAGCTTCATGATGTTTACCGGTCTGCTAGTAGCTATCGGCGCCGCTGTGCCGACCGCCAAAGAAGCTGGCAGCTTTTTCGGCGTAGTAATGATTTTGCTGTTCGGCCCGCTCTATGCCGTGTCGATGTTCATATCAATGCCAGACGCGCCGCTAGTAAAATTCTTGTCGCTCTTCCCGCTGACATCGCCAATCCCGCTGATGCTGCGCAATGCCGCTGGCAATCTGGGAATCGGCGAAGCAGTAATCGGTATCGCCCTGCTGGCCGTTTCTGCCGCCATCATCATTGCCATCGCCGTACGCATCTTCCGCTTTGGCGCGCTCGAATACAACCGCAAGCTCAGCGCCAAAGAAATCTTCGCCCGCAAGTAACGCTCGCCGCTGATTGAGCAGACCATTGCCAAAATTCTCTTTACGTTGTAAAGGAGCGAAGTTGCAGTAACCGCTGCGACTTAGCTCCTTTACAGAGAGGATGATATGTCGTCGTCTAAGCTGGATTGCGCACAAAAATTCCTTAACGTTGCCGAGCAACGATATCAAGAGGCCTGCGACGCAAAAGAGATTGGAGACGCAAAAGAGATTGGAGACGCAAAAGCTGTGCGCCGCAAAATCAAAGAGGCCAAGAGAGTGTATAGGTCCGCACAATAACAACGAGATTTCGCTGCTGTTGTGCAAGCTGGAATTTCATTATCGTATCTTGGTGCAACAAAGATACGATACAGGGGGGCGTCAATCTATGATCTCTTCTTTGGAGGCGTCGGCCTTCCCGACGGTGTCGGCCACGGGCACGTAGTAATAAAGGAGGGCAGGATCGTGTACAAGCGTG